>CADBZI010000001.1 GCA_902799015.1 uncultured Lachnospiraceae bacterium
GTAATATCCACATCCTCATCGTGCTTGACAAGGTAATAAGACTCACTGCCCATTATGGCATCCGGATAACCGATCAGCCCGGCCCGGTCTTCCTTCCATGCAAGGCCTGCAAGCAAATCAATCTCGCCATCGAGAAGCATCTGATAGAGCTCGCCAAAACCACCGTACACATACTCATATTCCCAGCCTGTGTATTCGGACATTTTCCGATAGTATTCGTAGGCGTAGCCTGTCTTGACTGCACCCTCCCGTGCTCCTTCCTGAAACACTTCGTTCTCGTAATAGCCCACACGAACGGTGTCCGCTTCGGTATTAGCATAAACTGAAATTGGCAGAATGACAGCAAAAAGAATAAACACAAAAGCGCAGGATACAAGTCTAACCAAAGAGATCCTGTCCTGATCATCTGGAATTCGGTTCATTGCTGTTCCTCCTGTTGTAGCTCTCCATTCCACTACATTATCTTCACCGTCAATATAGCATTGAGTTGTTTCTCTCTCAAGTCAAGTATTTTGTATCAATATGCGTAATCAGTGACTGTCTCTTTCTTCCGCTTCGAACTATACTTTGTTGATTTGCGTTTCACCCTGTTTTCCGTCTCCTCCACATTACTTCGGCAGGCCATTTCCAGTTCCACCGCTTCAAACATCTCCTTTGATATGATTCCGTAATGATGTTCTTTAATCATATATCTGTTTCCGGTATTATCAGATCCGGCAGTCGCAACGTCTCCGGTATACTTGCGGTTTACAAGCATTTTTTCAATGGTACTCTTATTCCATTTATCCTTGCCTGTCGGTGATTTGATTCCTCTTCTCTCCAGTTCTCTTTTTATTTCTAAGGCTGTGGCACCTTCCAGATAAAGATTATAGATTCTTCTGACAACCTCCGCCTGCGCTTCTTCAATCACAAGCATTCCGTACTCGTCTTTCTTGAATCCATAACACAAACGATTGTATAAGCCAGATGTTCCATTATGAGCTCTTTTGCTAAGGCCCCACCTGACATTCTCACTGCGCCAATCGTTTTCTGCCTGCTCACATGATTCAAGCACTGAGAGAATTACCTCATCTCCCATGGATTCTGAATCTATTTTTTCCCGCTCAAAAATGATACGCTTACCGGCATTCTTAATCCTACGGAATGCCTCCAAGGTTTCTTTCGTATCCCGCCCAAATCTGCTAATGCTTTTCGTAAGAACAATATCAATACTTCCTCTTTCACATGCAGTCAACATACATTCTAATTCCACCCGGGTCGAACCAGTCTTTGCTGATCCGATGTCTATGAAAACATCAGCCACGAACCACGATAAATGTGATGAAGCCAATCTCGTAAGCCCGGACACCTGAGCAGCAAGACTGTCAAGCTGCTCTTTTCTATTTGTGCTGACCCGAGCATAGATCCCCACGCTGAAATCTTTTTTTACACGGATTTCATCAATCCTTGTGATTTTCAATTCACGCTCCATCGCTTTCTCCTAAGGAAAATTTTGCCCTCTTTTATTATGATTTTAGTATATAGTTATGTGGGTGATTCTACAATATGATGAAACAAGTACTACTATTTTTCTGTGAGCAGCCTTTCTGACAATAGTTCTGCCCACACGGCCCCTCAAAAAAGTAGTTCTGCCCACACGAAATCAAATGCATTCCTATATTTTGCTTTATCTGCTTTTATAGTTGCTTTTTTTGCAAAACATTCAATCTATTGTCACACCCCCCTGAAAATGCCCAAAAATGGCCAAAAACAGTAGTTAGGCCCACACGAGACAGTAGTTCTATGCACTCAACAGGCGTTTACCAGTAGAACTATTGTCAACAGAGAAAAAAAGAGACTCCGGTTAGCTAATTCTAACCGCCGGAATCCCTTGAAACCGCGTTATTTCGGGCTTTTTCAGCCCTGCTCCTTAGACAGAAGCGCTATTGTCTCAACATGGTTTGTAAACGGAAACAGATCTACACCCTGTGCTTTTGACGCATGATATCCTTTCTTTCGAAACAGCTTCAGATCCCGCGCAAGTGTGTCCGGCGAGCAGGAGACATAAATAATCTTTTCCGGTCCCAGGTGCGCAGCCGCTTCAATGAAGCGTGGTGTGGTTCCGCTCCTGGGCGGATCCAGAATCAGAACGTCCGGATGTGCTCCATCGATCCTTCCCGCAGACAGCTTCTCCATATAATCGGTTGCATCCATATTCACAAACCGTATGTTTTCCGTCTTGTTGCGGCGGGCGTTCCAGACAGCGTCCCGCACCGCGTCCTGGTTCAGTTCCACCCCGGTAACCTGCTTTGCATGTCCGGCGGCAATGATGCCTATTGTCCCGGTCCCGCAGTAAGCATCCAGAACGGTCTCGTCTCCGGAAAGGTTTGCATACCGGATCGCGGTTTCATACAGACGTTGTGTCTGAGCCGGATTTACCTGATAAAATGACCCGGGTGAGATGCGGAACGTGCATCTGCACAGCCGATCCTCGATATATCCTTTTCCATACAGAACGATATTTCTCTCCCCCAGCACCATGGAGGTGTGCCGGTCATTGATATTCAGGATCACCGTGCTGATCTCCGGGAATCGGGACCGCAGGGCTTTTACAAAATTCTGTTTGGAAGGAAATACCGGGTCCGTACACACCAGCGTAACCATATACTGGTCTGTCGCAAAGCCGCGCCGGATCTGAACATGCCGGAGGAATCCGCTGTCGCTGTCCTCGTCATAAACGCGGATCCGGAAGGAAGAGAGCAGGGAATAGATTCCGGCCGCAATCTCATTGGCTTTCTCGTCTTCGATCATGCAGGATTCCATCCGCACAATATGGTGAGAATTCTTCTCGTATCTTCCCAGGATCGGTTTTCCTTTCCGATCCAGACCGAACGCGGCATTTACCTTACAGCGGTAATGCGTCGGGTCCTTCATCCCGAGGATGGGATACCGTTTCTCTGCTAACCCTGCCAGGAGCTGATTCAGCTGGCGGTCTTTTCGCTCCAGCTGCTTCTCATAGGGCACTCCCTGCAGATCGCAGCCTCCGCACTTGCCCGCTGCCGGGCAGCTGCCAGGCAGCGCGGGCTGTGTCTTTTTTTGCGTCAGCTCCTGCTTCTTTAAGGCTTTCCTGTCCTGCAGGTCTGCCCGCTTCTTTGAAGCTTTCCTGTCCTGCAGGTCTGTCCGCTTCTTTGAAGCTCTCCTGTCCTGCAGATCTGTCCGCTTCTCAGGCACAGTTCTGTCCTGGAAAGATGTTCTTTTTTTTGAGGGTTTGCTCCTGGAATGATATTTCCTGTTTTCCGAATTCATGTCTTTTCTTTCCTCTTCCGGTCCGCTCTGTATCCGGTTTCGCTTCCAGTCACCTTGCTTCCGATCCTCCTGCTTTCAGCCAGTCTCTGCATATCACCGGCACAGCTGCGCCTGTGCCGGCGCGCGGTACGAAGTACCTTCCTCTGAGCGCGGCTGCGATTCACCGGAGGCTTTATCTCAGTGAGGGATTGACTCCCGCCACTGAAACAGAATAGTAACTCACCGCCTATAGAGGCGGGAGTCTCCCCCATGAGATGCAGGAAAAGCGCTGCCATACGGCAGCGCTTTCTCTTCTTGTATCGATTCTCCCACCGCGGAGTTTCTCCACATCCTTAAAATATCTCAACTTCTGCGAAAATGCAATAGCAAGTTTTTCAATCTGTAAAAAAAACCGCCGGCAAAAAATACCGGCGGAGTGTCCGCTCCGTGGTGGGTTTTATGTACGGGTGGGTTAAAGCCATCAATAATCGGAACAGACACATTGACTCTAATCGATTCAGGCGCTTAAGTCAACACATAATTTGCAAAAAAACGCCATGACATAAAAAGTTAACATCTCGGTTACGGACGGATCTCGTCCAGCGTTTTTTCATAAGCGGGAATAAACTCCCTCAGAAAAATCTCGACCTCCTCCAGCTTCATCTCATGCAATGCCTGAAGCGTGGATCGCTCTGCACTTTCAAACTCACGGTTTCCGGCCTTGCGCTCCTCGATACACTTAAGGTAAGCGCTCAGCTTATCCGCACCCTTGACCAGAAGCTTTTCTCTGACAAACTCTTCCCCGGGATCCAGCACATGCGTGTACTGGGCACGCAGATTCTGCGGAAGGAGCTGAAGAAGCCGCATGTTCGCATCTTTCTCGATATCTTTATAGGCACTGCGGATCTGCCGGTTAAAATACTTTACCGGTGTCGGCATGTCGCCGGTCAGGATCTCCGATGCATCGTGGTACATCCCGATCACCGCTGCCCGGTCCGGATTCAGCGATTCTCCCAGGTATTCATTTCCGATCATGCACAGCGCATGGGCGAGCATGGCAACGTCAAGCGAATGCTCTGCAAGATTCTCATCGGAAGAGTTCCGCATCAACGCCCAGCGGTCGATCCATTTCAGCCTCGCCATCATGGCAAAAAAACTGTATGATTCCATATTCTCTCATCACCCCTTCGCCATGGAGATGGTTCCGGTGCGCTGTACCTCCAGAATTCCGAAGCTCTTCAAAAGGTCAAGGAATTCTCCGATCACATCCGGCGTATTGTGAATCTCGATCATGATGGACTTCGCGGAAATGTGCATAATCTTTGCTCCCATAACGCTGCACAGCTCGATCAGGGAGGAGCGCGTCTGCGCTGTGTACGACACCTTAATCAGCATCATTTCCAGGGACACGGACTTTGCCTCGTCCAGCCGGCGCACCTTGATCACATCAAGTTTTTTGTTCAGGTGTTTCTCGATCTGGTCAATCGTCCGCTGATCCGCTGTCGATACGATGGTCATGCTGGAGATATCATGCTTATCCGTCTCGCCTACCGCCAGAGAGTCGATATTGTAGCCGCGCCTGGCGAACAGACCTGCGATCTGGGAAAGGACACCATCTTTATTTTCCACCAGTACAGAAAAAATACCCTTCATGCTGTCCCTCCTTTACTTGGTATTGTTTGCGCTGTCGATATCACACACCATGATTGCGGCTTTCGGGCATGACAGGAAGCGATCCAGCTTCTCCTCCAGTCCCTCATTGGAATCCGCATGGAAATACGCCATGTCATAGGCCTCGGCAAGCTTGTCGAAATGGGGAAATGCATGCAGCTGTACGCCGAAGTAATGCCCCTGATAGACCTTCTCCTGATGTTCACGGACCAGACCCAGATACTCGTTGCGGAGGACCAGGATCTTTACCGCGACCTGATTCACTGCAATGGTGGCAAGCTCAAACATGGACATCTGAAACGCGCCGTCCCCGCAGACCGCTACAACCTGTCTGGAGGGCTCCGCCATCTTTGCGCCGATCGCGGCCGGAATGGAATACCCCATGGTTCCCATGCCGCCTGTTGTCAGGAACCTTCCGCTCTTCATCACATAATTGTCCGCGGACCACAGCTGGTTCTGGCCGACATCCGCCACATAGACTGCATCCTCGTCCATTTTCTCGGACAGGGTCTGTACCAGTGTCATGGGATTAACCTTTTTATCACTGAACACCCTGTGGTCGACCGTGGTATGTTTGAATTCCTCCAGCTCCTGAAGCCACTCTTTTGTATCGGTGTGAATGTCTGCTTCCAGAAGGGCATCAAAGATGTGGCGGATATCTCCCACCAGAGGGATCGTCGGGCCAAGCATCTTGCCGATTTCCGCCGAATCGATGTCGATATGAATGACATTCAGCCGTCTCTCCAGCTTCTCCGGCTTCGGAACCGCCCTGTCTGCGACCCGCGCGCCGACGATCATGAGAAGGTCCGCGTTGGAAACCGCTTTGTTTGCGTAAGGCTTTCCGTTGTTTCCCAGCATTCCGAAGTAAAGAGGATGCGACTTCGCAATGGTTCCGATCCCCATCATGGTTGAAACCAAAGGAATCTGATGCTTTTCACAGAAGCGTCTGACTACCTCCTCGCCATTTCCGAGAATGACGCCGCCGCCCGCGCAGATCAGCGGCTTCTTTGCCCGGTTGATCGCCGCGGTAACCTTCGCCAGCTGCTGTCCGTTGCCCATGACGCTCGGCTTGTATCCGCGCATCTTAACTTCTTCCGGATAACGGAAGGCTTTCGACAGCTCCATGCGCTGCACATCGCAGGGGATGTCAATCAGCACCGGCCCCATACGGCCGGTCGAAGCGACATGGAACGCCTCCTTGAAAATGCGCGGGATGTCATTCGCGTTTCTGACCAGATAGCTGTACTTGACGAAGGACTCCGTCGAGCCTCTCATATCGGCTTCCTGAAAGACATCATGCCCCAGCAGGCTGCTGTCAACCTGACCCGTAATCGCAATCAGGGGGATGCTGTCCGCGTTGGCGGTTGCCAGCGCCGTAATCAGATTCGTTGCGCCCGGACCTGAGCTGGTGACGCAGACCGCAGGTTTTCTGGTGATTCTGGCGTATCCGGAAGCCGCATGTCCTGCTGCCTGTTCCTGCCGCACCAGTATGTGCGTAATCTCCGGATTCTCGTACAGCGCCTCGTAAAACGGAGCGATTGCCACACCCGGGATCCCGAAGATCTTCGTGACGCCTTCTGCTTTCAGGCATTCCACCATAGCCTGTGCACCATTCATAAATACATCCTCCTGCCAGAAACTCTGCCGGCGCAGGCCGGCAGAGGCTCCTCATTCTGATTGATTTTACGATTCAGGTTCGCATCATCCGATGAGCCAGTCGTACATCTCCTGATATTTTCCTGCGGAAACCTTCCAGGAAAAGTCCGCCTGCATCGCACGGTCCACCATCTTGTTCCACTCTCTCTTGCGGTCATAGAAGATCTGCTCCGCATACCGGATCGAACGCATCATCTCATGCGCGTTATAATTCGTGAAGGTGAAGCCGGTTCCGGTATTCTCATATTCATTGTAAGGCATGACCGTATCCTTCAGTCCTCCGGTCTCCCGGACGATCGGAAGTGTGCCGTAACGCAGGCTCATCAGCTGAGACAGACCGCACGGCTCAAACAGAGAAGGCATCAGGAAGGCATCACAGGAGCCGTAGATCTTATGGGAAAGATCATTGGAATAGCAGATGTTCGCCGAGAACTTGCTCGGATACTTTCCTGCAAGATAACGGAACAGGTTCTCATACTGTGCTTCTCCCGTTCCGAGCACCACAACCTGAATCGAGTCAATATTCAGCATCTCTTCCATCACGCAGGCGATCAGATCAAAGCCTTTCTGATCCGTCAGGCGGGAAACGATACCGATCAGGAAACGCTTCGGATCCACATCCAGTCCGAGCTGCTGCTGAAGCGCGGTCTTGTTCTTCGGTTTCTCGCGGCGCCAATTCTTCAGATTATACGGATACTCCAGGAACTTGTCGTCCTCCGGATTGAACTCCTCATAATCAATTCCGTTCAGAATACCGCGAAGATCATGCGTACGCGCATTCAGGATTCCTTCCAGACTCTCCCCGTAGAACGGCGTCTTGATCTCTTCCGCGTAGGTCGGAGAAACCGTTGTCACCGCATCCGCGTAGACAATGCCGCCCTTCAGCAGGTTCGCGTCCTTGTAGGCCTCCAGCTTATCCGGTGTGAAATAATAATCCGGCAGACCGGTGATCGCCGCCACAACCTTCGGATCCCATTTTCCCTGGAATCTCAGGTTATGGATCGTCATGACCGTCTTGATCCCGCGGTAGAATTCATTTTCCTGGAAGCTTCCCTTCAGGTAGACCGGGATCAGACCTGTCTGCCAGTCATGGCAGTGAATCAGGTCGGGACGGAAGCCAAGCGTCGGAAGCGCGGAAAGGACAGCCTTCGAAAAATACGCAAAGCGCTTGATCTCGAACAGTGCATCATCCGTGTAGACTCTCTCGGTTGCAAAGTAATCATTGTTGTCAATAAAATAGTAGTGGATACCGTCCACATCTGCATGGAACAATCCGACATAAGTGGACTTATAGTCAAAGTCCATATAGAAGGACGTAACATATTCCATCCGGTCCTTCATGTCCTGATACATGCAGTTGTAGCGCGGCATGATGACCCGCACATCATAATATTCTCTGTCAATGTCGCGCGGCAGGGATCCGACCACGTCCGCCAGACCGCCTGTCTTGATGAACGGAACTCCCTCTGAAGCTGCAAATAAAATATTTCTCATATTGATCCTCCACTGGTCTATTTCAAAAATAGTCTTCCTGTTAACATGATAGCACAAGCCTGACGGCGGGGAAAGAGAGTTTGCAAAAAGGCGCGGAATGCATTACTGTATGTTACAGATATGTCAATGGAGGAATCTGTCATGTTATATCTGGATCTGTTTTTGACATTTGCACGGATCGGCGTGCTGACCTTCGGAGGCGGGTATGCCATGCTTCCGATCATTCAGAGAGAGATTGTGGAAAAGAAAGGATGGGTCACGGAGACAGAGGTCATGGATTACTATGCGATCGGTCAGTGTACCCCGGGTGTGATTGCGGTCAATACCGCCACTTTTACGGGAAGGCACATCGCAGGCAATCTTGGCGGGATCGTGGCAACCGCAGGGGTGGTATTCCCTTCGCTCGTCATTATTACCGTGATTGCCGCTCTGATCCGCGGGTTTGCAAACCTGAAGCCGGTTCAGGACGCTCTTGCGGGGATTCGGGTCTGTGTATGCGTTCTGATCTTCAACGCCGTCTGGAAGATGTGGAAAAAGGCTGTGATCGATAAAGTGACTCTGATTCTGTATCTGGCAATTCTGATCGCGTCCGTCTTCTTTGACGCTTCTCCGATCCTGATGGTTGTCATCGCAGCTGTCTGCGGACTGATCATAAGAGGGAGGGCAAAGGCATGATGCTCTATCTTCAGTTATTCTGGGAATTCTTTCAGGCAGGATTGTTCGCGATCGGCGGAGGCATGGCGACCGTTCCCTTCCTCCAGGATATCTCCGCGAAAACCGGCTGGTTCACCGCTGCGGATCTGGCAGATATGATTGCCGTCTCAGAGAGCACCCCCGGCCCCATCGGCATCAATATGGCAACCTATGTCGGCTACACAACGGTCCACAATCATTATGGTCCTGTTGCCGGTATTCTGGGAAGCATCGTCGCAACCGTCGGTCTGGTGACTCCCTCTGTGATCATCATCCTGATCATCGCGAAATTTCTGGAAAAATTCCGCGATAACCGCTATGTCAATGCTGCCATGTACGGTCTTCGCGCAGCATCCGTAGCGCTGATCAGCGCCGCCGGCATCTCGATTGTCCTGATCTCCGTCTTCCGGATCACAGATATCAGGCAGTTTCGCTCTGCTGTGATTGACTACCGGTCCTTCCTGCTCGCAGCCCTGATCCTGGCCCTGACAAGATGGGTGCCGCAGACAAAGAAGCTGCACCCTGTGATCTTTATTGCAGTCTCCGCGTTGATCGGGATCGTGTTTCATATGTCCGCATGACGGGAGCTTTGCTTTTGCCACTTTGGAGCACCTCAGGAATAGCACATGAGCCGTTCCATCAGCTCCCGGCCAAACCACGCGGCATCCACGTCTTTTAATACATAGACATTCTTCGGCTCACCTTTCTGCTGATAGGTATATGCCCCGTCGCAGACGATGGTCATGCCCCTGCAGGTATCTTCCGTGCAGCTGACATGTATGACATGATGCTCGCCGGAGAACATTTCCTCCCGGAGCAGGTACAGGAAGGGGACGGAATCGTGCATCGCCACGGCGCCCTTTCCCCTGTAGGCTGCGGAGTCAAAATAAAACTGCAGCATCCGGGAGAATTGTTTCTGGATCTCGCCTGCATGCTCCAGCTGCCGGATCTCCTCCTGCCTCAGCAGGCACTTCATCGTGACATCCAGCCCGCACATGACAATCGGAATGCCGGATTGAAAGACAATCTCGGCAGCCTCCGGATCCGTCCAGATATTGTATTCCGCGGTTGCGGTGATGTTCCCCTCCACCGCGGAGCCTCCCATACAGACGATCTGGTCGATCCGCGCGCTCACATCCGGAAATGTTCTTAACAGCAGCGCGATATTCGTCAGCGGTCCGATCGGCACAAGCGTGATGGTCTCTCCCTCCGGCAGTTCCATGACTGCCTTGTAGATGGCGGCAGCGCCCTGATCGGAGGTCAGCGTGCGGGCCGCCTTTGGGGGCACGACATAGCCAAGCCCGTGCTCCCCATGCACATTGCCGGCCGGATGCGGCGCGCGAATCAGCGGTCTGTCCGCGCCGCGCACCACTGGCACCTCACTCTGCCCCAGCAACTCAGTGAGCCACAGCGCATTGTCCGTGACGATATCGATTGTCTGATTGCCTGCGACAGTAGAAATCCCGATGATCTTCAGCCGCTCCCCGGCGGCAAATGCGGCTGAGATGGCGATCGCGTCATCGATCCCGGGATCTGTATCAATCCAAATATTCTTTCTCATCGCTTACTGCAGCTTTCCTGCAATCTCTCCTGCTGCCTGCTCAAACTTCGACACAGCCTCTTCCTGTTCCTGCCCGTAGAATTTCTTCCACTGATCAACGGTGGATTCCTCGGACTTTTCCGCTTCGTTCTCCAGAGCATCCGCCATGTCGGCTGCCTTCTCGATCGCCTCATCAGAAGCTTCATCCGCCTTCTCTTCTGTTTCCTGCACAGCCTCTTCCGCTTTCTCTTCAGCGGCTTCTTCCTCTGTCTCTTCAGCGGCTTCTTCCGCTTCTGTCTCTTCTTCTACTGCCTCTTCCTCGGCTGCTTCTTCTGAAGGCACATAGATCGCCTTCTCTTCCTCGATCTCCTGTCCGGTCTCTTCCAGTTCCTCTGCATGAGAGGTCAGAGTCTCGGACGCAGCCGCAAGCAGATCACTGATCGCGCCCAGCACACCGTGAAGCTTCGTATCGATCTCCTCCACCTTATTCTGCTGCATCGTCAGGACCTGAACATGCTCCTCATCTCTTTCCTTCGCCTTCTGATCCGCCTTGCAGCGAAGATCCGCTGCGTACTCTTCCGCGTCCAGAAGCGTATCGGCAATCGTATCGTTGTCCCGGCGAAGCAGATCCCTTTCCTCCGTCAGCGCATCAATCTTTTCATTCAGCTTCTGGACTTCTTCCTCATACTTCGTTCGAAGTTCCTCGATCTGACTTCTAAGGGTATCCTCTGTTTCTTTCGCTGCCTTCTGCAGATCCTGGACCTTCTGGTCCGACTCCCTCTCCAGACCAGACACATAATTTGACACGGCAAGTTTGTTGTAACCGAACAGGCTTGATTTCAGATTCGACAGATCCATGGTAATCTCCTTTCCTACAAACAGACCGCGCAGCCACACCCGATCCGGGAAGCGCGGATGAAAGCAGCATCGCCGCCCCGCTTATACATACAAATCACATAGAGTATAGCACACTTCTTACAATTATTCTGCCTGCGCAGACGAAAAACTGTGCTTTTTGCCAAAGGAAGTTATAAGTCCGCGAAGAACATCTCGTAATAGTCATCCTCTCCCGACAGCAGCGGAGAATTCTCCCCTCCCCCATTGGTGCTGCGGCGCATCGCGGCATATGCTTCCTCCGCCTCCTGGATCAGGTCCATCTCATACACTTCATAGCCTAGCTGTCTGCATACAGAGCAAAATGCACTGAGCGGATTCTTCTCATCGCGCGTGGCGAGCAGCATCTGACGGAGTGCAGGATCCTTTTTCGCCTTCCTCTTCAATTCATCCAGCGTCTCTCCAAGATTCATGATATCCTCCATTCTCTCTGACAGTAAAACTCCTCATAACTGAGGTTTTGGTTTTTTCGACACGCTTTTCGCCGCCATAACGCCAAAGAAGCCGGAAAGAAGATACGCAAAACGATCCGCCTGCATATCCTCCTTCCGGCTTCTGTCCTTCCAGCCTTCTGTCTTAATAATTCTCAGCGTGCACTTCGAAGTAGCTCTGCGGATGCGCGCAGACCGGACATTCCTCCGGCGCACTCGTACCGACGACAATATGGCCGCAGTTTCTGCACTCCCAGACCTTCACTTCGCTCTTCTCGAAGACAGCCTTTGTTTCTACATTGTGCAGCAGCGCGCGGTAGCGCTCCTCATGATGCTTCTCGATCCGCGCAACCGCACGGAACTTCTCAGCCAGGTCATGGAAGCCTTCCTCATCGGCAGTCTTCGCAAAACCGTCATACATATCCGTCCACTCATAGTTCTCGCCTGCCGCGGCCGCAGCCAGATTCTCAGCTGTAGTGCCGATGCCGTCAAGCTCTTTGAACCACATCTTGGCATGCTCTTTCTCATTGTCCGCTGTCTTCAGAAACAGTGCGGCAATCTGCTCATAGCCTTCTTTCTTCGCCTTGGACGCGAAGTAGGTATACTTATTGCGCGCCTGGGATTCTCCTGCAAATGCAGTCTCCAGGTTCTTCTGGGTTCTGGTTCCTTCATACTTATTCGCCATGGATCTATCCTCCTCACATAACGTAGTTTTGGAAGTTGACTTAATGCTTACGGATGCCGAATCTGCATCCTAATCAGTGACTCTACTATATGGTATCCTTCCCCTCTTTTCAAGTCTGCGATTCCTGCTGGTGCCTGATTCCGGTCTATGCTATATTGCAATTAAGGGACCAGACAGTGAGCCCACATGAATTCCATTTTCAAGGAGGTAACGATGCGTACAGAAAAACAAGTTTTCCGCCGCTTCAACATCCCGGCAATGATGATCTTCTTTTTCCTGTTCCTCTTCTCAGTCGGTCTTCTTGTACCGCACCCGGCATTCGCAGATACGAATCAAGGTACGGTTAAGATGAAGCAAATGGATACCAAACAGCTCCGGGCAGCAATCGCAGACGCTCCCAGAATTGACTGGAGCAGCTCCAATACCGGGGTCTGCGTCATGCTCAATCAGAGCGGCCTGATCCAGGCTGTCGGCGGAGGAAGCTGCACCATCACGGCCGTCGGCGGAGGAAAGACGCTGCGCTGGACCATCAAGGTTACACCGCTCCAGCTCAAGCAGACAAGCCTTACGCTTATGCCGCGGCGTGAAGGAGCTGCCCTGAAGCTCAACAACAAAACAGCGCAGAGAGATGCCTACTGGCATTCGAACCACCCGCGCATTGCTTCCGTAAGCAGCAGTGGATATGTCACCCCGCATGAACCGGGCAAGGCTGTGATCAAAGTAACCTGGAACAATATTACCCTCTCGTGCACCGTCCATGTCCTGACGAATACAGAAGCGAATCTTCGCAAATTCCGCACGCCGAAGCGCAACCGCAAAAGAACAGTAATTGCAGGCTCCACACTTCTGGATTACTGGTCCACCGCTTCCGATGATTTTCGCTCTACGCGCATTATCAACAACGCGATTGCGGGATCTACCTTCGCAAACTGGCAGGTCTGGTGCAAGAGTCTCATCACCGACTATAAGCCCAAGGCAGTTGTCATCAGTTTAGGCACGGAGGACATCGGAGATGGAACCGGTATGACGGCAGAGCAGTGCGCGGCCAATATGCAGGGTCTGATTGAGAGTATCCGCGCCAGGTCAAAGAAGACGAAGATCTTCTTCGTGTCGATTCCCCGCTATCCGGAGAGGGAATCCTCGTGGGCAGTTGTCAATGCCTACAATGAACAGATGAGAACCTATTGCGCTGAGCATAAGAAATACGCTGTATTTCTGGATCTGGCAGGTGCGCTGGACAGCTCACAGTTCCGGTCCGGCCACCTTTCCCTCACTTCTTCAGGCTATAAGACCATGAAAAAGGTGGTTGTCAAGAAAGTGCGGAAGGTCGCGAAAAGATAACACTCTTAACAAGCGCAGCGGCCTCCCGGGCGATATAGTGCGGTTTCATGAGAATCTCACTTTTGCCGGCAAGGCCGTACACATCCTGATATCCCGCCTTCCGGGCGGTTCTGACCGCCCGGAAGATGTGAAAGTCATTGGACACGATCCCGCAGCGTTTCTCCTTACAGCCGGTCAGTCTGTCTGAAAAAACCAGGTTCTCCCAGGTTGTCGTGGACTTGTCTTCCAGAATCAGCCGTTTCTCATCCACACCGCTGCCTGTCAGCTCATTCCACATGCACTGTGCTTCGCTGATCTCCTCTCCCGAGCCTTGTCCCCCGGAAAGAATCAGAACCGCCTCCGGATATTCTTCAGAAGCCTCCTTCGCTTTCTCGATCCTCTGCGATAGCGCCAGGGAAGGACGTTTTCCGCGAACATGCGCCCCAAGGACGATCACATAGTCCAGGCTGCCCGGTACCGGCGGATTCATTCCGCTGATGACAAATACACTGAGGATCCCGATCAGGAGAAAAACCACGGCAAGAGAGACAAGAATCAGTCTGGAGACCCGCACTGCCGCCAGCCGCTCCGGAAACCGGCGCAAAAAGGCGGCAAGCCAAAACCCCGCGCCGGCCAGTATCCAGAACCATCCAAAGTTCACCATCGGCCCCGCGCGAAATGCCAGAAGCGCATAATACAGAAGGCACGCCGCCCCCAAAGTGGTACACACCATTGTCATCCGCGCTTTTCTCCCTGCGTCTTCTTTTCCTGCTTCTTCTCTGTCTGTTTCTTTGCTTGCTTCTTTTTTCTTCTTCTCCTAAGCAGGAACACCAATATCAGAAGCGCCGCTGCGGCAATAGCACAGATCAGTACTGCCCTTCCGCGCATATCCTTATTCTGCCGGATGGTCTCATAGTAGGCGAAGGAGCCGCCGTTTTTCAGCGGGAATACAATATAGCTGCCATCCGTTGTGTAATCGGTCTGTGTCAGAGCCTCGTCACCGGAAGCGGTAAACAGTCTTCCGCCGCCGGATGCTCTCACGCGGACCTTCAGGTCCTGGTCGTATCCGTTGACAGACAGCGTCTTCGCGTCCAGAAGCGGGCCGGTCAGACGGTCTTTGATAATGCGTTTCAGGTCCTGCCTTGCCCTGGAGATCTTTCCGGCGATTTCCTCCTTCTCGGTTTCCTCCTTGACATCTTTTTCGATCAGCTCCACAAATGACTCTGTGGACACCGGGCTCTCTTCCATCTCATAATCAGAAACCGTCAGCTCCTGACCCTCGTAAAAGACGCCCTCCACCAGATACTGCGGCACATCGCCGCCGGAGGCAAGTGTCGTCGCGGCCCGATGGTAGGAGCCTGTCACTGTCTGATCGCTGAAGATATGTTCCTGGTCAAAGTCGTCCCATACCCAGTAGTCATCTCCTCTGTTCGGCACCTCGGGAAGCGTCCCGATGCTTCCGCCGAAGGGGACGCGAACCTGCTGATACTCCTCCTCCTCAACGACAAAGGTGACCGTGCAGGTATTCCCGGTGCTCTGAGGCTTGGCGGTCTGCTCCTGTCCATACGGCATCGGCTCTGCCAGGCCGGCATAGCCGACGTTGTCAATTCCGCCGACTCCATAATCCACGTACCGGCAGCCGGAGACCGTTCCGTCCGCGCATCCGGCGATCGCCCCCTGATACTTGGTGCCTCCATCAATGTAGCTGTAGGAGATGCAGTCTCTGATCGTCATTCCCCTTCCGGCAATTCCGCCCGTATAGGCATTCCCGGTCAGCAGACTGCCCGCACAGCAGGAAGAGATGGTTCCCTTGGAGAGTCCGCTGATTCCTCCGCAGTTATCGCCCTCCTGCACGCAGACCGCGCCGGTGTTGACACTGTCCGTCACGATTCCGAACTCCATGGATCCGGCAGCTCCTCCGGCCGTTTCCTTCTTCGCCGTGACCGGCCCGCTGTTGTAGCACGCCCGTACAGCCGCAAAGATCGTATACCGTGCGTCCTTCAGCAGATACTGAGAAACATCCAGCACACCCTCGGCGTCCAGCTTGTTCTCGAATCCGATGCACCCGGCAATCCCGCCCGCGTTGGTGTCGGCATTTACCGCTCCTTCATTGCGGCAGCTTTCCACAGCAGAGGAATCGCTCTGATACGGATCCTGCTCCGAGACATCTGCCTCCACATATCTTTCCTCCAGCGAGACGTTGCCCGCCAGATCGAAAAAGGTGTCCAGGATCTGATCCAGCTGATCGGTAATCGCATCGACATCGGCAGCCGCTTTCGCTGTACGCGTTCCGGCGTCATCCGCAATCGGCACAACCGATGCGGCAAGGTTCTGGAAATTCCCGTAAAATGCTCCTGTGTCCGGCGGTGTCACCTGCAGGCTCTTCAGAATCTCCATCGCATTGGAAAGAGACACCGGATCCAGCAGCATCGCAAAGTCCGTGAGAACCGTCTGCAGCAGCGAGCGCAGCTGGGTGGTATCCGGAAGATTTCCGTCCACATCGACCTGAAGACTTGATTCGCGTGATTTGTCAACCAGGTCATTTCCGCCCACCGTAACATTCCGGTCCATGTCCGCGTTAAAATCCAGCACTGTCTGCCCGTCGCCATCTTCAATAATGGCGTCTTCCGCCCCTGTCATATCCGCATCCTGTGCAATGACATCTGCCAGATTCTCATCGGGAATGACCGTATCCTCCTCCGCCGGCCAGTCGTACACCGCATCCTCAGAAGGCGCGGGCTCCGCGTCCGGAACCGGAGACTCATAGAGGTCTTCCCCAAAGAGTCCGGGGTCGTAAGCATCCTGGCCGGTATAATCCATGTCAGACGTACCCGCATCAGACATACCCGCGTCAGGCGTACCCGTGTCAGACGCGCCTGTGTCAGACGCGCCCGTGTCAATCAGCGCAGGCTCTTCCGCCGACGTGCTGCCTGCATCGGGCTGCGGCTGCACACTCGGTACAATCTGCTGTCCGCTGCGGCTTTCCCTGCTGTTCAGGTATGTGTCCAGCTTCTGCCACCAGTCGGCCTCCCGCGCATCCAGCAAGGTGGACAGGTCCGACTGCGAATTCCCTGTTACCGTCACATTCACCGGCTTTCCGAAGACATCTGTTGCAGCCACAGTCTGCGCAAGCTGCGCCAGCGCAGTCCTGAGCGCCTGAACGTCCTCCTCATCCACGGCATTCTGCAGCTGCGCGACCGCTTCCGAGAGAGAGGAGGATGTCTTTGCAATGTCCCCTCCGATCTCATCTGTGATCCCCTGCAGACTGCTGATCGTACTGTCCGCGTATCCGGAGGCGGCAGCAATATCATCGCGGATCGTCCCGGTGGAATCTGCCACATCCTGAGCAAGCTGGTCGAAAAGCGCGTTCAGCTGATTCAGCTGACTTTTCAGCTCCTGGGCCTGGCTTCTGGAGTACTCCCAGATACTCTCCGGCTCCAGCTGTCCCAGAATGCCGCCGATATCCTTGCGGCCATATACTTCGCCTTCATTGGTGCAATTGGCTGTATATCCCAAAGAGCGCCCTGCAATGCCGCCGACGTTGTACCCGATATGTGCATATCCCACGGTCCCGGCATTTCTGCATTCGCTGATCATTCCCTCCGAATAACCCGCGATTCCGCCGATATCCATGATATCCACGAAGTCCTCCTGGCTCACGGAAGAAACATCAAAGGAAGACAGATTTTTAAGATCAGCGGTCAGCAGGCTTTTGGTTTCCGCTTCTGTCTCAATGTACACATCGTTGATCTCCCCCTGATTGGTACAGGACAGAATACTGCCGGAATTCTGGCCGGCGATTCCGCCGGCTCTGTGCTGTGCGACCACCTTTCCCTCAAAGGTACATCCGCTGATCAGGCCGTCCGCCTCATTGATACCCGCAATTCCGCCGCCGTCCTCAAATGCACGGACGCTTCCGCGGAAAGAACAGTTCAGAATCGTTCCGGCATTGACACCGGCGATTCCGCCGATGCTCTGTGCTTCCTTGCCGGGCTCAAACCGCCCCTCAACATTCAGATTCCGGATCACAGCGCCCTTTCCGACATAGCGGAACATTCCCTGGTTCGAGCTGTCCGTAAGAATCGCGGCACCCCGGATGGTATGCCCCTGCCCGTCAAAGATTCCCGCAAAATACGGAATGGGCAGAAAGTTTTTCCCGGTCAGGCTGATGTCTTCTGTCAGAACTGCCTCGAGATCTTTTGAGTTGCGATCCACCACACAGCGTTTCGCAAGATCCTCCAGGTCCTCTGCGCTGGAGATGGTAATCTGTTCTTCGCGGTGTATTTCGGATTCCGTTTCGGTTTCCGGCAGCGCTTCCGATTCTGTTATGGCCGGAAGCACAGATTGTGTTTCTGTCTCATAGGAAACCAATTCCCCGCTGCCGGAACGCTCCTGTGCAAAAGGCGCACCCGGCGCAGCCATGCCAAGAACCAGGGAGGCTGCAACAATCCGGCTCCAGGCCGCTTTCCGAAACCTTATTCTCCGGCTCATATCTGTCCCTCCTTCCTGTCTTCCGGCTGCCGCTTCTCTTCTTCGTCTGCCTGTGCGGCACCTTCCGGCTGCCGCTTCTCTTCTTCGTCTGCCTGTGCGGCATCTTCCGGCCGGCTCTTTTCTTCGCCGGCATCCTCCGCCGCCTGTCCTGCTGCTCCGGCGGTCATGTCCGATTCCTGTCCATCCGGAACCGGCAGGGCCTTCTCATCCTCTGCCGGGGTCAGGCGCAGCACAAAGGACGTTTTGTCAATCAACGGATCCATGAGCAGAATAAACTGCGGCAGAACCGTCATGACCAGGATCACGGAAATCGCCGCGCCTCTTCCGACCGCCAGCCCGATGTGGCTGACGTACACATCGCTGACGCGGAAGCCGATCATGAATCCCGCCATGGTAAGGATCGATCCGGACGTAATGACCGTCGCAAATCCCTCGTCCACCGCCGTGATCATCGCCTCACGTTTTCCCATTTCCTTTTTCAGGGACTGATACCGGTTCATGATCACGATGGCATAGTCAATCGTCGCGCCCATCTGAATCGCTGACACGATCATGTCCGTGACAAACGAAGCCACGAGTCCCTGGAAGTACGGGAAGGTAAAGTTAATCCAGATGCTGCCCTGGATGACAAATGCAAGCAGGGCCGCGCCGGCCGTCGTGCGGAAGGTAAACAGCAGGATGATAAAGATGAACGTAATGGTCAGCAGGGCAATCTTTTTGGAATCTCCGGTATAGGAATCCCTGAGGTCCCTGGCGCTCGTGATCTCTCCGACAACCAGTACATTTCCTTCCCCGTAATACTTCTGTGCCTCTGCGCTGATTGCGTCGGTCAGCGCGATACTGACGTCACCCTCGACCGGCACGTCCGCGTTAAAGATCAGGCGGTCATAGTTCTCTCCGCGCAGCTGCATGGTTCCCCTGTGCAGTTCGGACCGAAGCTCCTGGATCTGCGCCGTCTTCTCCTCGTCGAGCGAAACCATTCCCTGGTCAATCTTCTCGAACAGGTACTCAAACATGTCAAGCAGAATGACCTTGTATTCGTCCGCATTTCCGAAGAACACCTGGTATTCTTCATGCTTGATCCCGTATCCCTGGTACAGGAGCAATGCCGTTTCGTAGTCAATATCCAGAAGCTCCGAAAACATTCTGGGGGTATAAAGATCCGTCAGGACATGTCCGTCCCCCACCTCAATATTGGCGAGCCCCGTCGCGCTCCTGATGTGATCCATCTTTGACACATTCTGCAGGATCGCCTTTTCATTTTCATATTCCCCGGACGGAACAATCACGGCAATTACGTTGGAATCCGCGAAGGTATCCCGGATCTTATGCATTGCCTCCCGGCTCGGGGAATAGACGATCTCCGTGATGGACGTATCGGAAAATGCATATTCCGTCTGCCGGGAATAAAAAACGGCAAATGGAAGAAGGATCAGGAAGATCCACACAAAGCAGTACTTTGCTTTGGTCAGAAACTTTCCCCACGGACGGATACTCGGGATCAGGTTTCTGTGGGCTGTCTTCTTCAGCTGTCTCGGAAACAGCATGATCAGGCCCGGCATCAGTAAGAACACGGTGATCAGGCTGCAGACAATGCCCTTTGTGAGGACAATTCCCATGTCATAGCCCAGCCGGAACTGCATCATCGTCAGCGCGATCAGGCCTGAAATCGTGGTAAGGGAGGAGGACGAGATCTCAAGAATCGCCTTTGACAGTGCTTCGATCAGCGCTGCCTTCACGTTCGGATTCTTCGCCACCTCATCCTGATACCGGTGAATGAATATGATCGCATAGTCAATGGCCAACACCAGCTGCAGGATCACCGCGATGGAATTCGTGATGGAGGAAATCTCACCCAGCCAGAAGTTCGTGCCCATATTCATCACAGCGGCCACCGCAAAGACGATTCCGAAGATCACAACTTCAAAATAGCTCCTGGAGGTGAACAGCAGAACGGCAATAATCACGATTGCCGCGATCACCAGAACGCCCACCATCTCCTTCGCCAGCTCTGCCGAAAAATCGTAGCCGATCTGGGAAGAGATATAGGTATCGTAGTCCTTCAGCCTTTCTTTGATGTGGTCCATCTCTGCCACGACCTGAGGATCATCCGCTTCCCCGTCAAACGAAATGGAAAACAGCGCGGAGGAATCGATAAAATGCGCCGGAGAATCATCAAAGTCCACACTGGCGACATGCTCATAGCCGCTGATCTCATCCGCCAGTTCCTGTGCAATCGGGCAGGTGATATTGGAGACCATGACGTCCGCCGTTCCGTACGTCATAAATTCCTTCTCCATAATGGTAAGACCCCTGCGCGTCTGCGTCGTGTCGGGAAGGAATGCCGTCAGGTCATTGTTCACCTTCACCTTTCCGACCGAAAGGATGCAGTACACGCAGACCAGTGCAAATACTGCAAGAATCGCAAACCGGGCGTTTACAATACCGGTCGCGACCATCTTCATCACATCCGGTTTTGATCCGGATGTATTCTTCTGTTTCAGCGATGACATAATACTCTCAGCTCCGTTTTTCCTGTCGATAATGCCGGGGGCAGAAATGCCTTTTGCCCCCAGCATCCTAGTATAATCCTCCCCATTTTTTAGTCAAGCCTCCTCGCTTGACGCTGTCTGCACGATAAACCTGTGCAAATGCGATCTGGTCAAAAACACAGCTGCTTTCGCACCTCATAAGAATCATCCGTCAGATGGACGATGGAGCCGGCGCCGAACTGCGCCAGCGCCAGCGCAGCCTGCACTGCATTTCCTCCCATGCCGTTCCGGTAGGAAAAATGCTTTCGGATCAGTTCGATATCCTCAATATCCGCTTCCCCGCCGGCTCCCCGGACACAGTAACTGACGATGGTCTCCAGAAGCTCCCCGGTCGTGCGGATAAGAGGTGCCGGACGCATCTGATCGAGAATTCCGTCCGGCACATACCGCGCAAGCAATTCATTCAATTTCTCTGCCTGAAAGTCCAAAAGCACATCCAGGTCACTGGTGAAACCCATGGCTGTGTACCTGCCCGTTTCCCCGCGCCATGCAATCACGCCGGGCAGCGCCTCATACGCCTGGCGCGCCTTCTGCTTCCTCTTCTCATTCATGTCCTGCCATGCCCCCTTCCGGGTCTGTTCCCCTCCGTTCTCATCTGCCAAAAGACCTGCGGTTTCTTCATCCGGTTCTCTATTATTGTTCCGGTATGCCATCGGCCAACTTGCCGCGCCGCGCCTGATGCGAAACACCTTCCATCCCGTGCGCGGTGCACAAGGAGCCGGCTTCTCCTCTTCTTTGTCTCCACCTCCGAATGCCTGCGACCAGTCTCTGCCCGCTTCCTTCCTCCACCGTCGAGATCCGGAGGATCACAGGGCAAGGTTCCCCGTTCATATTCAGACGGTAATGCATGAAGAAGGTTCCATTCTCCTGCACCTCTCTCAGGACATTCTCCTTCGTGAATACGCGCAGATATTCCGGCAGATCATCCGCCCAGATCACCTTCCTGCCGCTGACGGCTGCCTGGGCGAAGAAGTCTTCCCCTTCCCTGGAAAGCCCCAGACTCTGGTAGGCGCTCGTGGCATTCACCTCCACGTAATGTCCCGTATCCGGATCAATCGAATACAGGGTAAGATAGTCCTCTGACAGTGCCATGATTCTGGCCAGCGCATCTCTTTCCCTCTGGGTGCTTTCCAGCTGCTCCTTCTGCTTCATCTGCGCATCGATAATGCTGATTCCGATGATGATGCGGTTTGTTTCCTCCATGCGCATCACCTTCATGTTGGAATATACCGGAACTCCGGAATCCACCAGCCGGTAAGTGATCGTAAACACACCCTGCTCCTCCAGCCCCCGCATGATATTTTCCCGCGTGAAGGCTGCAAGGAAGGTTTCCCTGTCCTCCTCATAGATCCGCTGCATGGCATCCTTCTCCACAGAAGTGAAGAAGCCTTCTCCATGTCGTTCTACTGCCAGGTCTTCCCGGCCGGCAGTCGAGCTGTACTCAATGAAACGCTCCGTATCCAGATCCACGACATAAATATTGTAATAGTCTGCCGCAAGCGCTCTTGCAATCTCCGCGTAGGTCTCCTTCTCATCCGGCTTTGTGACCGACAGTACCGCAACCGCGACGGCAATGTTCCCGGTGACCGGGTTGCTGCCGATCCAGCGCGCAAAGCAATGCACCAGGAATCCGTCCGGTGTCTTCTCATCATAGAGCAGACGAGAACCGGGCTCTGCGCTGATCTTCATCAGATTATGCAGATGGACCACGTCATATTCCCGGAACTCTTTCCCCTGCTCTGACAGGCAGATGCCATAGTTCTGTTCCATAAAATCACGGTACGTCTGATTGCTGCGAAGGAAACGGGCGCTGCTTTCCTTCACCTCAATGACCCCCATCGGCAGAGTGCTGAAGGAATTCCGGAATGCATTCCGCTCCTCCGATGCAATCATGCCCAGATCGTACAGGTTCATCCGGCCAACCGTCTCGTAGTAATCGGACTCCTCCGGATTCTCAAATCCGATCTGAATCCCCTTCCGGTTCCGCTCTATCACCTCCAAAGCCGGAACCGGCTTGCAGAAATAATATCCCTGCAGCTTGGAGCAGCCGATCTCCTGCAGGAACTGCCTCTGCTGCTCTGTCTCCACGCCCTCACAGACGGTATCCACACCAAGCGCCGTTGCCATCTCCATCAGCTTGGTCAGAATAATCTTTCCGTTTTCTCCTTCATCCAGTTTTCGCATAAAGCTCATATCGAACTTGATCAGATCAAACCGGATGCTCTGCAGCACATCAAGAGAAGAATACCCGCTGCCGAAATCATCCATCCAGACGGGGAATCCGAGGCTTCTGAACCGTTCTACCTGTTCCTTCATATAGTCAAAGTCGCTGCCGATGACGCTCTCCGTGATCTCGATCGTAATCCGGTTTCGCGGAATCTGGGCCGCGTCCACGCGGGACCGGATCTCCTCGACAATATCGCACGCGTCAAAGTCCGCCCGGGAAAGATTGACCGAATGCGGAACCATGACAAGTCCTTCCTTCTCCATAAGATGCATCTTCTCCAGTACCTGCTCCAGCACATACAGATCCATCTTGTAGATGATTTCTGCCTCCTCCAGGGCAGGGATGAATTCCGCAGGGGACAAGAATCCTTTTTCCGGGTCATTCCAGCGCGAAAGCGCTTCTTCATCACACACTCTGCCATTCAATGCCCGGACCAGTGGCTGATAGTAAACCTGAACCCAGTGCTCCGACAGGGCCTGATCCAGATGATTGACAATATAACGTGCCTTCAGGATCTGCTGCTGCATCTCCTTCCGGAAGTAGGCATATGCAGATACCGTGGAATATTTCAGCTGATCACAGGCGTATTTCGCGCGGTCGCAGGCTATGCTGACATCAACCTCTTCCGTCCGGTCCCGATAGATTCCGACACAAACCGGAAGATTCTTTCCGTTGTTCGCTTCCAGGCACTGGGCGAAGATTTCCTTCAGCTCCGCCTCCACGCTGTCTTCCTCTGTCAAAGCGGCAAAATGATCCTGCGCGATGCGGCACAGGCAATCCCGCTCGTAATGGCGCTCCAGAATCCTCGCAACGGCAATGATGAGCCGGTTTCCTTCCTCGTACCCGTACTGCCGGTTGAAATGCTTCATGCCCATCAGATTAAAGTACAGCAGCGCCGGCTTCCTGTGCGCCTGCAGCAGATTGGTCCTGTGCTTCGGTGCTGTAAGGAAGAAGGATCTCATGTTTGGCAGGCCGGTCAGGTCATCGGTGTATACGCGGCGGTTGAGATCCTCGGTATATGCCTTCTGCACGTCACGCATATGCCGGAATGCATCGGTCAGCTCTCCGACCTCATCCCTGCCCCGGTAATCCAGTTCCACATCGTAATCCGCGTCCTCCAGCTTCCTCGAAGCAATCGTCAGACGCTGCAGCGGCCGCGTAATCACACCCGTGGCAATCAGCAGGATTGCCGCGAAAAGCATCATCGCCACCGCCGTAGCAAAAAGAATCGCGCGGACAAGACGATGCCACGAGGCGTTAATCTCTTCCACTGGCGCGATGACAGCCAGCTTCATCCCGTTTCGCAGCGTGAAAAAGGACATCTGCCGCTTCTTTCCGTCCGCAGTATACCGAAGCAGTTCTTTCTGGCTGCTTTCATTTGTCAGCATCTTCTGAAAAGCCGGTTCCTTCATCAGCTCCGGCACCTTGCCCTGCTCCAGCTCCGGATGGTAGAAGATTCTTCCCTCCTCATCGAGCAGGCTGGCAAATCCTGTCTGATAAACCCGGATCGGACTCACCTGATCCTCCAGCGTCTGCAGCGGGATATCCATTCCCAGCACGCCGACGACAGTTCCCGCGCAGTAGATCGGCACGGTATAGGAGCAGATCCACATTCCGTCCAGAATGTCCGCCTGATAGGGGCCGATCCAGGAAGGGCGCCCTCTTTCCAGGGAAGTGTAATACCAGAAATTCTTTTCTTTCTTCTCCAGGTCCTTATCGCTGAACGGCCGCTGTTCGACAAACCCCGCCTTTCCGACTCTGGAATAATAGAATCCCTGGCCTGTGGTATTCATCTGCGGATTGACGCAAAAATAATAGGTCACGCATCCGAGTGTGTGACTGGCAATGCTTTCGAAGGTATCCTGAACCTGTGTGAAATACGCTTCCAGATAGGTTTCCAGGCGCTCCGCCTGCCCGCTCGTCCTTTCTTCGTGCGCCGCATACCCTCCTGCGGCGGCACACTCCACCAGTGTCACACTGTCCAGGGAATCCATTGCCCTGTTCGCGACAATCGCCACGGAATGTTCGATGCCGACTAAGTATTCATCCAGCGTATTCACCGTATCCTGTCCGATGAGATTCATCATCTCGACGGATGTCCGGTCGGCCTCCCTGTGAAGCAGCACATAGCAGGTCGAAGCTATGGTCAGCAAAGCCGCCATAATTACGACAACAATGATTGTTGTTATCTTAAACCGGATCGAATGTATCTTCATCGATTCAATTCCTCATGCTCAGAATCTGTGATAAAGCACCACGCAGGGCAGGAATGCCGGCGGCATTCTTGATTCAAGTCTGCGTATTATTCGTCAACAGACATCTCCCGGTACTCATTCTTGACCGATCCGTTCCAGGAAGCCTTAATCCCTTTCAGCCGCTTGGAAGTCACATAACAGTACTCTCTGGAAAACAGCGGAATCCATGCCGCATCTTCCTGTACGATGGTTTTCTCAAGGTCCCGGTATTCCGCGATCCGTTCTGCGGCATCGGCAATCGTGCGGGCCTTGCGTACCCGCTCCATCACCTTCTCATCCGGATAGCACAGGCTTCGGAATCTGGTATTCTCCTCATCTCCGAAGAAGGTATAGAAAAAATTATCCGGATCATTAAAATCCGCTGTCCAGGTAGCCGAGTAGCACGCAAGAGAACCACTCTTTCTCAGGCGCATGAATTCTCCCTCCTCAAGCACCTCGACCTTCGCATGCACGCCGATCTTCTTCCACATGGAAACCGCAGTCCGGATCAGATCCAGCTCCCCCAAAGAGGATGCGGAGCTGACACTGAAGGTCAGGGAAAAGCCGTCCGCAAAGCCTGCCTCCGCCAGCAGTTTTTCCGCCTGTGCCGGATCATGCGCAATCGGCTCAAGCTCTGGATTGTATCCGTACAGTCCCTCCGGCATAATTCCGTTCACCAAAGAGCCTCTTCCGCTGTATCCCGCATCCAGCAGGATCTCCCGGTTCAGCGCGAGCTGGAGCGCCTTTCTGACACGAACATCATTCAGCGGCTCAATGGATTCGTTGAGCGCGATATAAGTCGTGCTGATCCTTTGCACCTTGTAGAGCCTGTCCTGATAGATGTCTCCGTGCAGGAAAAACTCCGCGCTTTTTCCGACATCATCCAGATTCAGAAGATCCAGGTCTCCATTTTCAAACATCATCCGGATCTCCTCCGGATCCGTCATGAAACGAAGATCCAGGCCTGCGCACTTTGGTGCGCCCTTCCAGCAGTTTGGATTCGCCGCCAGCAGCATGCCGGAGCCTTTTTCCCAGCTTTTCAGGACAAATGAGCCGGTCCCGACCGTCCACGCCGGATCCTGTCCGAAAAGGTTCTCCGCCTGGATGGTCGTTCCCTCATCCAGAATCGACGCACCGGGCATGGACAGGCAGGCGAGAAACGCCTCAAAGGGCCTCTCCAGCGTAATGGAAAAATCCAGATCGCTCAGGACTCTGAATCCTTTCAGTTCTTTCGTTTTTCCGCTTTCGAGCTCCATCGCTCCTTCAATTCCGCCCGCAATATCCCGGTTGCAGGAAGCGGGATGGGTCAATAATCTTGTAAAGGAATAGAGAACATCATCAGAGGTCAGAGCGGCGCCGTTGCTGAAGGTCACGCCCTTTCGCAGATGGAACGTATAGCAGCGCCGGTCATCGGAGATCTCCCAGCTCTGTGCCAGGGAAGGCAGGATCTGTGCGCTGCCCCCCTCGTCATGATCCATCTCCACCAGCCGGTCAAACACATTCTGCGCGATCGTATAATGGATGGTCGTACACTGAAAGTCCACCGTATCCGGCTCATCCTCAATCGCAACGAGATACCCGGACAGCGCAGAGTCATTCTGTCCGGAAGCATCCTCCTCTGTCTGGCCTGTCAGGGCGGCGATGTCCGCATTCCGGTTCAGGGCACATGCAGACAAAATGCCGGCGAGCAGCGTAAGCAATGCCGCCAGGCATATCCGTCTCCTGTATGATCCGGGTCTGTTCATGGGTACTTCCTCATCTGAAAAAATATAATGCAACGAGGCCGGCTCCTGATCTCTCTATGCCGCCTGAGCCGGGTTCTGCCCGGGAAAGCGCAGATGGAACGGATGCTGCATCAGATCACATGAATCTGGCAGGACCGCATGGTTTCCAGCGCTGCGAGATGTTTCTGCGGCGTAACCCCGGCACAGCACGCAGCGTCTGCGCAGATCTGAACCTCCGGCATTGCGGCTTTCAGAAGCAGCGCATTCGATACCACGCAGATATCCGAGCGCAGACCGGCCAGCTCCAGCTCGATCTCTTCCCGCCCGGACAGCTCTTTCAGATCATTTGCCAGCTCCATGCTTCCGAAGGTCGGTTTCTCGTAGATCTTCGCGCCTGCAAGCAAAGGGGCAATCTCAGGGTGCAGCTTCCAGCCGTCCGTTCCCCGGATACAATGCGGCACGGGCAGATTCCTTCCTTCCTGGGTTTCCATATAATTCTCATCGTGTGTATCCATCGTTGCGATCACATCTTCCACAGGATAGGAGCGGATCTTTTCCTTCACCGCGTCCACAATCGCTTCCGCTTCCCTGCTGCCAAGCGCTCCGTCGATAAAATCATTCTGCATATCGATGACAATCAATATCTTTCTCATCTTCTTCCCCCGCTCTTTTCCTGCTTTTGCACATCCGGTTCCCTCAGACGGCAGGATTGTATCGATATACGGAAAAAGGAATGCGGATGGCGTTCCTTCGTCCTCAGCATTCCTTTTCCGTCTTTCTCACGCCGCCTCTGCCTGAGTATTGCCCATTCCGTAATCCACCTCATAGAGGATTCCTGCATCGTAATCCGTGTTATCGATCAGGTACCGGCCATCTCCGGACAGCTCCAGGTCGTACTGTCCGATCGGCAGAAGCTCATTGCCGTGCCAGTCAATCAGGCCCTTCTTGTAATCCGCATCCTGGAATTCATAGAGCAGGCCGCTTCCGTGATACAGCGGACGGATCTCCTGATGCGCTTCGTCCAAAACTGTGTCAACACCGTCAGCGGCAAGAATATGCTTTTTCCCTTCCAGGTCCGTGTAGGTCGCGGATGCGCCGTTTACTTCCACCAGATCCTTAGACAGGGTCGGCTCCACCGTCTGCTTTCCGCTCATATCGTAGAATGCAAGCTTCCCGCCGACAAACGCCGCCGCGTATCCGGCGCTGACATAGGAGGAGTCTCCTTCATTGGAGGGAACGTAGTAGCAGCGCGCAATTTCATCCGCCTCTGCCGGAACGATGACATTACCGTTCAGATCCAGAAGTCCGTAGAGGTCTCCGGTGGAAACTCTGACATATCCGTTCTCGACATCATAGACGTACTTGTAAGCAGGCTCGATCAGAACATTGCCATCCGCGTCCTTGACACCCTGCTGTCCGTTTTCCGAGTAGATCTCATAGCCGCTGACCGGGATTCCATCCGGCTCGGTGTAGACAGAGCTCAGATCCTCCGCCACCACATTCCAGGATCCGTCATACATGGTGACCTTGTTGGTGGTGCGGTCCTCCACGGACAGGTAATCTCCCTGCGCATCATAGTCCAGGCAGTTCTCCCGCGGGAAGGAACCCGTCAGGGTGGCTTTTCCGTCTGCCAGATGATAGAAGTCCACCGTCTCGATCAGATAGTACTTGTCGCCATCCCCGGCAAGCAATGCCTGATAATCGTAATTGTTCGCATCCGCCGGGGTCAGGACAAACGCTGCTGCCCAATGCTCATTCGGGACCTTGATGTCACCGTACTTGCACTCTATGACCTCCGTGCCATCCGGAGCCAGCAGACCCTCTGCATTCGCACCCTCCACTGCCATGCTGTATGCCGTGATAAAGCCATTGCTGCTGCCAAAGGAAGAAGCGTATCCGGACTTTGACACCGCGTTTCCATCGATGTCAGCCATGTAGTATCCTTCTTCGTCCTGCGCGCGGAACAGGTTCGTTCCGTCAATCCACTCTACGTCCGAAACCTCACTGACCTGGGTCAATGCCGGATCAGCCATTGCGGACCCCGTCAGCGCAAGACTGAGAACCAAAGCTGCAGAGAATACCTTCTTCTTCATGTTCCTGACTCCTTCCCGAAATCAATCCTCATGCTGTCGGATTAACAGCTTCCTGTCATCTGGATTCCATTTTACCACAGAAACACGAACCTGCAATCAGAAGGTAGTCCTGATCTGGATCCGGCTGCCTTCTCTGGTTTTTGTCACACAGATCTGCTGCGGAATGTTTTCGATCATTTCCTCCCTGTGGCTGATCACTCCGACCAGCTTGCCCGTCCCCGAGAGATTCAGCAGCGTCTCCATCGTAGCGTCAATCGACTTTCTGTCCAGTGTTCCAAAGCCTTCGTCCACGAACAGCGCATCCATCTGTACGCCGCCGAGGTTGGAGGATACGGTATCCGATAAGCCCAGTGCCAGGCTCAGGGATGCCTTAAAGCTCTCTCCGCCGGACAGATTGCCCACCGGCCGTCTTTTTCCTGTGTAATGATCCAGCACCTCAAGATCAAGGAAATGGTTGCTCTTTTTGTCACTTTCCAGGCCATCCTCCCTCCGGTACAGCTGAAACTGACCGTCGCTCATGGGATACAGCCGCCTGTTGGCGGCAGCCAGGATTCCATCAAATCCGGCTGCCTGAATGTACTGTTCCAGCGTGATCTTGCCGTTTCCGGTCGTACCCCGGACCAGCTCATACAGCCTTTTGCAGGTCTGATACTCCCTGCGTGCCGCTTCCAGGTCACCCCGGCGGTCCTCCATATTCTTTTTTATTCTTTGGTTGCCGGCGATCCGGTTGGAAACCGTGTTCTCATTCATCCGCATCCGGCCCACACACGCTTCCAGCGCTTCGCACGTGCGCCGGAGCGATGCAATGTCCACCATCGTCTTCCCCGCCGCATCCTCTCTCGCCTGCTTCAGCTTTGCCTGATTCGCCAGCACATCCTGCCTGTAGGCAAGAATCCTTTTTTCTGCCGCGGTCAGCTCTTCCTCCGTGGCCGCGCTCTCCAGCATGTCCTCGGCCGATGCAAAATGATGAACCGCGAGTTTTTCCTCCAGGGCTTCCTTCAGAGCGCTCTCTTCCGCCTGCTGCTTTTCCAGTCTTTCCCGCAGCATCCTTAATGCAGTTGTAATTCCTGTCAGCTCCCGCTCCGCTTTTGTCATTTCCTGCGCCGAGGCTTCCAGGTCCGCATTGATGTCCTGGACCTCCTTCTGTGCTTTCTCCTTCCGCGCAAGCGCGGAAGATAAGTCCGGGCAGCTCAGTTCCTTCAATGCTTCCAGCGCAGTGCCGGAGCGCAGAATCCCGTTCTCGGTTTCTGTCTTCGCCTCAGCAAGCCGCAGCCGTCTTCCTTCCAGCCTGTCTGTTTCTTCCCCGGCTGCCTGCTCCAGCTCCTCCCCGGAGCGCTTCCGTAAGTCGCAGTCCTTCTCCAGCGCGGCGATCCGCGCAGTGTTTGTCTTCTTTCTTTGCCTCAATTCTTCTTCCGAATCTTTCAGGACATCCAGCAGGGCATCCAGGGTCTGCCCCTGCATCTGCTCCTGTCTCCCGGGACCTAAGGCGGAGTTCTCGAGGCAGTCCAGGACAGACGCTCTCATCTGCTCCTCATATTCTTCCAGCGCCGTTTTTGCCTTTTCCGCCAGAGTAAGCTGTGTCTCTTTTTTCTGCCGCAGGAGCTCCTCTGTGTGTTTGAACTGTTCGTATTCCGCTTCCGTGATGGATTCCGCCGGCAGCCGGGCGGGGGACGGATGGTGGACGGATCCGCAGACCGGACATTTCTCACCCTCCCGAAGGCCTGCGGCCAGGATGCCGGCTCTGCAGCTGTCCAGAATCTCCTCTGCCCGGATGCGGTCCGCGTTTGCACTCTGATATGCCGAGAACGCGGTCTTAAAGAGACGGGCTTTTTGTGCGCTGTCAGCTTCCCGTCTGTCTCTCTCCTTCACCTGCTTTTCAAAGACGGACCGGACAGCCTCTTCGAGCGCTTCGAGCTCCTTTTCTTCCGCCTCGGCCTTCAAAAGCTCCTGCGGTCTGAGCGCAAGTGCAAGCATTGCGTTTTTCAAAGATTCGATCCGGCTCTTCAGCTTCTCCTGCTCGGCGCCGAGTGCGGTCTCTTCCTCCTGAAGCCGCTTTCTCTCTTCCAGAAGCGCTGTCATTTTTTTCTCCAGCGCTTCCCGCTTTTGATATTTCTCCTCTTCTGCATTGATGGTATGGATCGTCCTCTGCAGAACGTCCAGCTTTTTGCTGCGCTCCTTCGCGCCTGCTGCTTTCGAAGCCGCCTCCCCGACCCGCTGTTCGCAAGCCTCGCGCTCCTTTGCTTTCTCCGCAATCTGCTTCGCGGTCTGTGCGGCTTCCCTGCTTTTTCCGCTCCAGCTTACATAAGCGGGGTATATCTTCCGTGTGGCCAGCTGCTGTCTTTTCAGGAGCGCTTCCTGCTCTCTGATCTCCTCTTCCTGTTCCCTGAGATCAGCGCTCTCCTGTTCCAGCTTCTGTACTCTTTCCAGGAACTGATTGTTCTGCCGGGCCGTCGCCAGATGATTCTGCTTTTCTTTCAGATCCCCCTCCGCTTTCTCCAGCTCGGTTTCGATCTGCACCTGCCTGCGTGTATCCGCGGCAATCACCTGATCCGTGATCTCCATCATCTGTTCCAGGTTCCATGCGCCTCCGGATGTCTTCGCAAATGCCTGAAGCTCCTCCAGCTTCGCGGCTTCCTCGTCCTGTGCGTCGGCTTTCACATCACTGAAATACTGGACGATGCTTTTTTCCGCAGTCTCCTTCTTCCCCCAGCCATTGCCCATGCGGTCTTTCAGGATCAGCTCGATCCGTTTGTATCCCTCTGTCATAAAGATCGTACGCAGGATCTGCGTCCGCTCCTCCGTTTTCGCATTCAAAAGCTTCCAGAATTGTCCCTGCGAGATCATGGCAAGCTGCATAAACTGCTTTTCATTGATATGCAAAAGCCGGGCAACCGCGTTCTTTACCTCTTTGATGCCCTCGATGGGGACCTCTCCTTCGGCGTAAAAAACCGCCTTCTCCTTTTCTGTGATAAATGCTCCCTTCTGTGCATTTTTCTTCTTTCTTCTTACATAAGAAGGAGATCTCCAGATATGAAACTGCCTGTTCTGATGAGAAAAGTAAAAATCGACATAGCTTTGTGTCCCCTCCTTGGCATATTCGCTCCGAAGGTTAGCGGTATCTCTGTATGTACCGCTCGTCGTTCCGAACAGGGCAAAGCAGATTGCGTCAAATATGGTAGTCTTGCCCGCTCCGGTGTCGCCGGAGATCAGAAACAATCCTTTTTCCTCAAACTGTGCGAAATCAATATCCGGCACTCTCCCTGCATAAGGGCCGAACGCGCTCATGATCAGTTTAACCGGCTTCATCGATGACACCTGCCTCTCTGGCCGCCATTTTCATGACATCCATCTCCTCCTCGCTGATCTCGCAGCCAAAAACCAGCCGGTAATAGTCCCGGATCAGATCGGAAAAGGACCGGCTGCTCACGATGCTGGTAATGTCCGTCTGTTCCATTGTCTTTGTATAGCGATTGTCATAATCGATCTTTACCGTGTACGGGTACGTGTTCTGGAAAATGCCCATCGCGTCATCTATGATGTCTTCGTCGGTAAAGGTGGCATAGATGAAATCATTCGTATCCTTCACATTTGCCGGATCCAGAAGCTCCTTCATCGTCCCTTTGAGGTGCCGCATGCCGCGCAGCGGCTTCAGGGCGGCAAGCTCGATCTGCACCGGCTCGTCTCCCAGGATGGTAATCAGCGGAACAGACTTTTCATTGTTCACTTCACTCAGGGAGTACTTGAGCGGGGAACCCGAGTACCTGACTTCTTCTCTTCCGACCTTCTGAGGAGAATGAATATGACCCAGCGCCACATAATCGAAGGCGTCGAACAGGTCATACCCGATCTTTTCCACCGTGCCCACATACTGTGCACCGGCTCCCTCCGAACCACTCAGCTCAGGATCTGCTCCTCTGCCTGCCACGAACTGGTGCGCAACCAGGATATTTCGTTTCCCCGTATCGACCGGGCTGTTCTCAAGAATCACCCTGACAGCGTCTTCATAGGTTTCGATCTGCGCATCCGGAAAAAAATGCCGCACCCGGGATGCCTTCACAAACGGAAGAAGGGAGATTGTCACCTCCGTTCCGGTGTCCTCCTCCCGGATCGTATGCGAAACCGGATGCCCGTCAAAAACAGAAGCGATATAGACCTGGTTTTTTTCAAACAATGCGCTTCCATAGTTCAGGCGCTGGTCCGAATCGTGGTTTCCGCTGATCAGGAACACCTTGACCCTCCGCGCTGCAAGCGCGCTGAGAAATGTATCCAGCAGCCTTGTCGCAGCCTCGCTGGGAACCGCTCTGTCATAGACATCCCCGGCGATCAGAACCGCGTCAACACCTCTTTGATCGATCAGGGAGAGAATCTGGTTCAGAATGAATCTCTGATCCTCGATCAGGTCAAACTCGCCCAGCGCCTTTCCAAGGTGCAGGTCCCCCAGATGCATCAGCTTCATAGCCTTTTGTCTCCTTTCCTGTGATGTACGGATCGCTCCTCGGCTTCAGAACTTTCTGTTTTTCTATGATGATGTACGGATCGCTCCGTTGCTTCGCAACTCCCGCGCTCCTCGTACACTCCGCACTCCCGGAATCTGCTTCCGCAGATTCCTTCGTGCTCCGTGTCCGGCGGGTCAAAACCTCTTTCGCCTGCGCCAGGCAGGCCTTGCCTGTCTGCCTCGGCTTCAGAGCTTTTGACCTTTACATCATCATATTTTGCATATCCTTGGGTGTCAAATTGTTCCAAGGCACACCTCTACCAGCACCTGCGACATAACAGGGCTCCTTCGCTACGACCCCCAAAAGTCTTCGCTCAGGAGCCCTGTGTATGTCTTGTGTCTGGTTAGGGTGTGCCTTGGAACGTTTTCCGGCGGCTCTCATACATTCTTCTTCTCTTTCTGGCACAAACCGCCTATAATGCGGGGAGAGGGTTTCATGCCGCACAGGAAGGAGAACATACACCCATGAGTACGATGAAGCTGACACTTCTCACTGATTTTTATGAACTGACCATGATGCAGGGGTATTTTAAGACCGGCCGCAATCCCAAGGTCGTCTTTGATGTCTTCTACCGCAGCAATCCGGACGACGGCGGGTACGCCATCTGTGCCGGTCTTGATCAGGTCATTGATTATGTGAAGAGATTGTCTTTTGATGAGGAGGACATCACGTATCTTCGCTCTACCCGAACCTTTGACGAAGATTTCCTTCAGTATCTTCGCAACTTCCACTTTTCAGGAGACATCTGGGCCATCCCGGAAGGTACGGTGATCTTCCCGAAAGAGCCGCTGGTCAAGGTGATCGCTCCGATCATGGAAGCGCAGCTGATGGAGACTGCCCTGCTCAACATTATCAACCATCAATCCCTGATTGCCACAAAGGCTGCCCGCGTGTGCTACGCGGCACAGGGCGGAGCGGTGATGGAGTTCGGACTGCGCCGTGCGCAGGGACCGGATGCCGGTACCTACGGCGCCAGGGCTGCGATGATCGGCGGCTGCATGGGTACCTCAAATGTGCTGACGGGACAGCTGTTCGACGTCCCGGTGCTCGGCACCCACGCGCACAGCTGGATCATGAGCTTTCCGAGTGAATTCGAAGCGTTCTGCACATACGCAAGGCTCTATCCGGACAACTGCACGCTTTTGGTCGATACCTATGACACACTCCGCTCCGGAGTGCCGAATGCAATCCGGACCTTCCGCAAGATGAAGGAGGAAGGGATCGAGCTGAAGAAATATGGAATCCGGCTCGACTCCGGCGACCTTGCATATATGTCAAAAAGAGCCCGGAAGATGCTGGATGAAGCAGGCTTCCCGAACGCGACAATCACTGCCAGCTCGGATCTGGATGAATTCCTGATCCAGTCTCTGATGGCGCAGAGAGCGGCAATCAACTCCTGGGGGGTCGGAACCAACCTGATCACCTCAAAAGACACGCCCGCCTTCGGCGGCGTGTATAAGCTTGCGGCCATCGAAGACGAGGCGGGCAATCTCATTCCCAAGATCAAGCTCTCGGACAACACGGAGAAGATCACGAATCCCGGAAACAAGAAAATCTACCGGATCTACGACAAACAGTTCCATAAGATCCGCGCGGATCTGATCTGTCTGGAGGAGGAACAGTATGACTCCGCACAGGACCTGATCCTGTTCGACCCCAGGGAAACCTGGAAGAAAACGAAGCTCAAAGGCGGTACCTATGAGATGCGCGAGCTCTTAAAGCCGGTCTTCCTCGGCGGCGCATGCGTCTACGAATCACCATCCGTCATGGAGATCCGAGACATCTGCACACAGGAAAAAGAATCCTTGTGGGATGAGACAAAGCGCTTCGTGAACCCGCATGAAATGTATGTTGACCTGTCTGATCAGCTGTTCCGGATCAAGACGCAGCTGCTCGAGGAAATGAGCATGAAGCAGCTGGAGGACAATCCACAGATGTGACCGGCAAAGCCGGTTCGCCGGAAATAAAGCCGGCCGGTCAGAAGCAAAGCCGGTTCGCCGATAACAAAGCCGCCGCTACTGGCAGATGTCAGCAGCGGCGGCTGATTTCAGTCTTGGCTCTTTCCGCTCTTTACTCAATCACGCAGATCCAGCCTTCCGGTGCCTCAAGGCGTCCCATCTGGATGCCGGTCAGCGTATCGTACAGCTTCTTCATGACCGGGCCGATCTCATGCAGGCCGTCCGGCATCTCATAGTAGGTCCCGTGGTCATAGATCCTGCCGACCGGGGAGATGACTGCCGCGGTGCCGCACAGGCCGCATTCCGCAAACTCTCCCGCCTTCACCTCGTCAAACAGAACTTCCCGCTCCTCAACCTTCATTCCGAGAATCTCCTGCGCAATGTAGACCAGGCTTCTGCGGGTGATGGAGGGAAGGATGCTTCCGCTCTTCGGAACAACGATCGTACCGTCTTTCTTGACCAGCAGGACATTCGCTCCGCCGGTTTCCTCGATCTTGGTCCGGGTCGCCGGGTCAAGGTACAGATTCTCATCGAACCCGTTCCGGTGCGCATCCATGATTGCATGCAGGCTCATGGCATAGTTCAGTCCTGCTTTGATGTGACCGGTTCCATGGGGCGCTGCGCGGTCGAAGTCAGAGATACGAATCGTGATCGGCTTGACGCCGCCCTTGAAATACGGTCCGACCGGTGTGGTCAGGATCCGGAACTGGTACTCATCTGCCGGCTTCACGCCGATGACCGCATTGCTGCCGAACATGTAAGGACGGATATAGAGCGTCGCTCCACTGCCGTACGGGGCTACCCAGGCCGCATTCGCCTTGACCGTCCTGCAGACTGCGTCAACCCACTGATCCACCGGATAGACCGGCATCTCGAGCCGCTCGCAGGAGTCCTTCATGCGCTGTGCGTTCAGGTCCGGGCGGAATGTCACGATATGTCCGTCTTCCGTCGTGTATGCCTTCAGTCCTTCAAAGCAGGACTGAGAATACTGCAGAACGCCGGCGCACTCATTGATTACGACATTCTCATCTTCGGACAGGAACCCCTCTTCCCAGCCGCCGTTTCTGTAGTTGGCAACAAACCGGTAATCTGTCTTCTGATAACCGAAGCCAAGTGACGACCAGTCAATCTGTTTTTTCTCAACCATAATCCAAACCTGCCTTTCTTCACCGCATGCTGTACGGCACCATCTTTTTTGAGTTTATCACCGTGCTTTTTTTCCGTCAATAACGCCCGGCGCAATTGCCTTTCTTCCCGCTTTGCCGTATATTTAATGTGTATCACTGTTTTTATTTCACCTGCAAGATTGGCAATTCTAATTTCATATTTTGGGGAGTGGATGACAGAATGCAGAATAAACGGGTAAAATTTCAGAAGATGACAGCTGCCATGGTTTCATCACTGGCACTTGTTCTTGGCTCTTTTGCCGTGCATGCGGAGGACTATGACATTATGCAGGATAATGATTCCTCCGGCTTTGACGACAGTTACTCCGATTCCTCCTCCGGCGGCTCCATTGAGCTGGACGACGGCGGATCCCTGTTCGAAGATACGGGGCAGGATGTCCAGTACAATGCCGGCGTTCCAATGGATACGCTTCAGAATGCCATAGATTCCGGCGACACGAAGATGCTCGATAAGATTGCGAGCCTCGGCGCCCTGACCGGCAGCAGCACAACGTCCGGTTCCGGCGTCGGCGGCGGAGGAGCCTACCGCGGCGCGGGAGAAGACGAGGACGACGAGGAATACTATGATCTGCAGCTTGATGAAGGGGATGCGGATGAGGAAGAGACGGAAAAAGTCAAAGAGAGTCCCGGTCCTCTGATTGCCGCGAATCCGGACCGGATTCAGGAGCATCTTGACGCAATGCTGCAGGTTGACAGCCCGACCGGTTCTGACGGCGAGCTGACCGTTGCCGCATACATCGAGACGAAGATGGGCGAGCTGGGCTATACCGTCCAGGAGCAGGCGTTCCATGAAGGCGTGCTGAATGAGGATGGCATTGATGCGCCCGGCGTCAACATTCTTGCCGAGCGCGGCGCCAATTCCCAGACGAACCGGAAGAAAGACATATTCCTGGTAGTCACGCATTATGATTCGAAGCGTTCTCCCGCCGAGAACGATCCCTTCGCAAATGACAAGTCCGGAGCCGCTGTCCTGATCGAGTCGGCGCGGATTCTGTCCAGTGTCGTAACGGATACCGACATTTGCTTCGTTTTCCTGTCCGGACAGGAGGACGGCGGGTATGGCGCGCAGAATTTCATTTCCTCGCTCAGCGAGGAGAACCGTTCCCGCATCACCGGCGTCCTGAGCGTCGAGCGGGTCGGCTATGATTCCGAAACGCCTTATGTGCTCAAGACACTGACCGGCGAGAGCAATTCTCTCGGCGATATCATTCAGCAGCTTGGCATCCGGAATGACGCACAGCTTTCCCTCCGGGAAGACAGGGATGATTCGGAAGAGGATGTCGGAACGTGGGTTGCGGTCGGACAGAGCTCCGATGGATATATCGATGAGAAGACCGCTCAGCAGATCGCTGAAGCGCAGGCCGGACAGACCTTTGATGACAGCAGTGTGTATGAGATGGACGCGGAAGAAAACCTCGAAGAGGAGGAAGCCGCCCCCGGCGATGCGGTCAGTCTGGACGAGACGGAAACGGAAGCCGAACCGGTCCCGATGCCCAGCGCATGGAGCTATCTGAAGGATTCCTCCCATGCTTTGAGCAGCTTCACGGATGCCTCCATCACAACCGTTACAGTGAGCCAGTATATGCCGGAGCTTGACAGCGAAAGCTACGAAGAGACCAAAGCACTCGGTCTTGCGGACACAACGCTGGATGCAATCAGCCAGGCGATGGCACAGGCAGCCTCCCAAAGCTCACTTCCTCAGGCAGGCACCTCGGCCGCGGTCGAGCTGCAGAATTCCAGCCTGACCGGCTCCGCGGATGAGACCCTTCCTCTGGAGGATGCCTCTTCTCTGGAGATGGACGGCTGGGAAGAATCCTATGACCTGCCCGGAATGGAAGAAGAATCCGAAGAAGTCTGGATTCCCACAGTGGATGCCACCCTGGTCGCGGATACAACGAATGTAATCTCCGCCGCGCTGGCACAGATCATGGATCCTGCGACCTGAATCTACTGATCCTTCTCAATGAATTCGTGATAGATCGCCCGGATCGCCCGCTTAAAGTCGTCATTCGCGACGCCGACAATAATGTTGAGCTCACTGGATCCCTGATCAATCATCTTGATGTTAATCCCCGCCTCCGCCAGGGAGGTGCACAGTCTGCCCGCGGTACCGCGGGCATTCTTCATGCCGCGTCCCACGATCGCGACGAGCGCAAGATCCGACTCCAGATACAGATTATCCGGATTGACGGCCCGGTGAAGTCCGGCGATCACATCCTGTTCCTTGTCCGCGAATTCCTCCTGGTGCACCAGAACGGAGAAGGTATCAATTCCCGAAGGCGTATGCTCAAAGGAAATCTCATTTTCCTCAAAGACCTGCAGTACACGCCGACCAAAACCAATCTCGGAGTTCATCATCGCCTTGTCGATTGTGACAGAGCAAAAGCCCGTTCTTCCGGCGATTCCGGTAATAACATGACGGGGACTGCGGACCGTAGATTCCACAATCATGGTACCGTGGTCCTCGGGACGGTTGGTATTGCGGATATTGATCGGAATGCCCTCTGCCCGGACCGGGAAGATCGCGTCCTCGTGCAGGACGGAGGCCCCCATGTAGGAAAGCTCACGAAGCTCCCGGTAGGTGACCGTCTCAATCACCTCCGGATTCTCGATGATGCGCGGGTCGCAGGCAAGGCAGCCTGACACGTCTGTCCAGTTCTCATAGACATTTGCCCGCACGGCACGCGAGATAATCGATCCCGTGATGTCCGATCCGCCTCTCGAGAACGTCTTGATGCTTCCGTCCGGCATCGCCCCGTAGAATCCGGGGATCACTGCCTGTCCCACATTCCGAAGCCGCTCGCGGCATACATCGTTGGTGAGCTCCGCGTCAAAGTTCCCGTGCGCGTCAAACAGAATCACTTCCCGCGCGTCAATGAACTTACATCCAAGATAATTCGCCAGGACAATTCCGTTCAGGTATTCTCCGCGGCTGGCCGCGTAGTCGCGCCCTGCCCGCCTCCGGAAGAAATCCTCGATCACGTCGAACTCTTCCTCCAGCGACAGATTCAGACCCAGCCCGTCTATGATCTCCTGGTAGCGGGACGCAATCTGGCGGATATCGTTGCTGATATCCTTCCCCTCTGAAGCCTTGTCATAGCACCGGTACAGCATATCCGTGACCTTGGTGTCGTCCGAATAGCGCTTGCCGGGGGCGGATGGGATGATAAACTTTCTGTCCGGGTCGGAGCGGATAATCTCTCCGACCTTTGCCATCTGCTCTGCGCTGGCAAGCGAACTGCCGCCGAATTTGGTAACCTTCAGCATAATCTGATCTGTCTCCCTGAACTATTATTCTTTCTTATCCAATGACATCCGACATACTGTACATCTTTGCGTCTTTTCCTGCAAGGAACTTCGCTGCCGCAATGGCACCTTTTCCGAAAATGCTCCTTGAATACGCAACATGACGCAGCTCGACCAGCTCATCCATCCCCGCAAAGATCACCTCATGTGTCCCGGGGATATTTCCGCCTCTGACCGCGCTGATGCCGATTTCCTTCTCACGGCGCTTCTCCAGGCGCTGCGAGCGGTCAAATGTGTAATCGTAGGCGCCATCCAGGCCCTCGTTAATGCTGTCCGCCAGCGCTAGCGCTGTTCCGCTGGGTGCATCCTTCTTCTGATTGTGATGGCGCTCCACGATCTCGATATCGAATCCCTCCGGCGCAAGCTTCCTGGCCGCCTCGCGTACCAGCTTCAGAAGCAGGTTGACGCCGAGAGACATATTTGCGGAACGAAGAACCGCAATCTTGTTCGAAGCCTCCCCAAGCCTTTGGATCTGCTCCTGCGACAATCCCGTGGTGCAGACGACGACCGGAATCCCGTGCTCCAGGGCATAGTCCATCATCGGATCAAACACCTTCGGTGAACTGAAGTCGACAATCACGTCCGCCGCTTCCGCGACCTCCGGGAAGCTGCCATATACCGGATAAGTACCGTCGGGCTGCCCTGCGACATCAATCCCCGCCGCGATCTCAATGTCCGGGTCCTCTTTGCAAAGATCCGTGATTACTCTTCCCATCCGGCCGTTGCAGCCGGTCAGCAGTATCTTCGTCATGTGTAGTTCCTTTCTTTCCCCTGTCAAAGAATCCCGTAATTTTCCATGGCTTTCTTCAGCCTGGCAAGATTCTTCTCATCCATCCCGCACAACGGTGCACGGAGCGGGCCGACCTCTTTTCCCATCAGGTTCATCGCCGTCTTGACCGGAATCGGATTCACCTCGCAGAACAGGGCATCAATGATCTCCAGCGCCTCAAGCTGCAGACGGGCACTCTTCTCAATCTCACCGTCAAACCAGGCCTGGCAGATCTCATGCGTCTGGCGCGGCGCCACATTCGACAGGACGGAGATCACGCCGATGCCGCCAAGAGACAGCAGCGGAACAATCTGATCATCATTGCCGGAATACAGATCAATCTGATCCCCGGCAAGCGCCTTGACCTTCGCAATCTGGGAAATGTTCCCGCTCGCTTCCTTGACCGCTCTCACATTTTCTGTATGCTCCGCAAGGTAAGCAATCGTCTCCGGCATCAGGTTGCAGCCGGTGCGGCTCGGAACATTGTAGAGGATAATGGGGGTATGGACCGCATCCGAGATTTTGGTGTAATGCTCGATCAGGCCTTTCTGCGTCGCCTTATTGTAGTATGGCGTAACGCACAGAAGACCGTCAGCCCCCATCTGCTCCGCTTCCTTCGACATATGGATCGCATCCCTTGTGCAGTTGGAGCCTGTGCCCGCAATCACCGGAATCCGATGATTCACATAATCAATGCAGGCTTTGATGACATCCAGGTGTTCCTCAACAGTCAGACATGCCGACTCTCCGGTCGTTCCGCAGATGATCACCGCGTCCGTTCCCGCTGCAATCTGCTCCTCCAGAAGTTCCTGCAGCTTTCCGTAATTAACACTCTCATCCGCATTCATGGGAGTGACGATCGCTACTCCGGCACCCTTAAATATCGCCATAATCATGCTCCTTCCATTTCGTGCGCGTACTGCGTCTTATATTACAACAAAAGGCCGGCGCACTCAGCGCCCGCCCGTCGTCAATATATCATTGCAGCCAAAGTATGTCAATCCACCTGCAGCCGATTTGGCCAGTCAAGTGTTACTATTCACAGCCTGCCAGTTCATGAATATGTCGGCGTCATGCTCGCATGTAAGCAGACATATTCATGGATTGGCAGAGCCTATGTAACAGAAACCTCCCCCACAGCCTCAGACATAAGCGTCGAAGACGCGGCATACGTGCGAAGCACGGATGGTCTGTGGCATGTGGGTGGAGGGGCTGTGAATAGTAACAATCGGGTCACACCCCTCTCAAGGCTATGTGCGTAACATATTCCATCGCAGCTGCCTTCATCTCTTCCAGATCCTCTCGCGATGGAGAGGCCAGCTTAAGATCCTTGCCGGAAAATGCACCGACCAGGCCCTCTCCCGCCACAAACTGCTGCAGATACCACGGACGGGATCCGGCGAGGCAGACTGCCATCTCTTTGATATCCTCCACGGTATGAAGACCAAGGGCAACCGTCGTGCGGAACTCTCCCGCCACCGGGCTTCCCTTCAGAAGATCGATGCTCCTTTTGGCCCGTTCCCACAGACCGCCCGCTCTTTCGCCTCCCTCTGCTGCCGATGCTCTTTCCATAGCTGCAGCTGCGAGATGCTCCGGCCCGGCAGCCGCGTCCTCCGCATCCTGCTCCAGGCCGCAGGTGAGCGCATACTTGCCCGGGCTGTTCTTGACATCCATCGCAACGTAATCAACCAGTCCCTCATCCAGAATTCTCTCAAGGACCTCCGGCCTCATCCCGTTGGTGTCAAGCTTGACCAGATAGCCCGTGTCCCGGATTCTGGACAAAAAGGCCGGAAGATCCCTGTGCAGGGTCGGCTCTCCGCCTGAGACAACGACGGCGGAGAGTTTTCCGCGCCTTCTTTCCAGATAGTCGAAAAACGTCTCCTCCGGAAGCGGACCGTCAGTTGAAAGCAGACTTCCTTCCGGCGTGTTTCCCGACCCGGCGCCGTCCCCCTCGCACAGGGATGCTTCGCCGGCAGCAAACAGCTCCGGCAGCACCAGATCCGGATTCTGGCAGAAGGGGCAGCGAAGGTTGCAGCCCTGCGTAAACACCGTGCATGCGACCTCACCCGGATAGTCGAGCAAGGTAAGCTTCTGCAGTCCCGCCAGTTTCATGACGTGCCTCCGGACAGATATCTGCACGCCGCGATTGCGGCATTTGCCCCGTCAGAGCAGGCGGTCGCAACCTGTCTCAGCGTCTTTGTGCGGCAGTCGCCGGCGACAAACACGCCGGCTGTCGCTGTCACGCCGGTCTCATCCGCCTCAAAGTATCCCTGGCTGTTCAGCTTTGCAAGCGAGGCGAATGCATCGTTCTGAGGGACGAGGCCCACGGAAAGGAAGATGCCGTCACACTTAACGCTTCGCTCTTCCCCGTTTTCCACGAACGTCACGCCGGCAACATGGCCGTCCTGCGTCTCGTATCCCGTGACCCGTGCAGACAGATGGGTCTCCACATCATAGTTTGAGAACAGCTCTTCCTGTGATCTCGCCTCCGCAGTGAACTGCGGCAGATCCTGCAGCATAATCAGTCTTCCGGCTGTCTGCGCAAGTATATTTGCCTCGACAAAAGCGGAGTTTCCGCCTCCGATCACCACCACATCTTTCCCTCTGTAGAGATCTCCGTCACACACCGCGCAGAAGTGAATCCCGTTTCCGATCAGCTCCTCCTCCCCGTCAAGTCCCAGTGTACGGTGGGTCGTTCCGGTTGCGAGGATCACACTTCCTGCAGTGTACTCGGCGCCTTCGGCGGTCTTTACAAGAAACTGCGTGCCGCTCTTCTCTACTTCCGTGACTTGCTCCAGCACCATCTCACAGCCCTGGCCCATCACCTGCTCCAGGCAGCGGTCGGCAAACTCCTCCCCGCTGACCGAGCTGAAGCCGGGGATGTTCTCCACCTTCGGCGTATTGACGATCTGTCCTCCGAACACCTCTTTTTCGATCAGCAGCACACTCTTTCCCATTCTGCAGCCATAGACTGCAGCTGTCAGTCCTGCAGGGCCTCCGCCGATCACTATGATATCGTACATACTTCCTCCTCCGACAAACACTGAGCAGTCTGCTTCTCTCAGACTGCTCAGTATCATCTCTGTTCTTCTCTCTTATCTGCTCTTCACAGAAGCGCTCTTATGCGCGCCGAGCCATGCGACCGCCGCACCCTCGCCGATATATCTCGTCCCGTCCGGGTCGATGATCGTCGGTGTCTGCGTGATGCCCAGTTCCCGTGCGATATCCATATGCTCGGAACAGTTGACGACATTGTACTCCACCTTGTTGAGGCGGAAGCGCTGCTCCGCGCCTTTGCACTTCGGGCAGTGGTTCTTGACATACATGGTCGGAATTCCGGATGCTGCCGCGGCTGTTTCATTTGCCCGATTCACTGCAGCTGCACTGCTGTGATCCGCCTTCTCCCGATACGCCGCCTGCTCCGAGACAGAAGCCTTCACTCTGGCGCCGCGGTTCAGCAGCACGCCGGATCTCCTCGGATTATAGACCTTCCGGTCTTTGAACTCCTGAGACTTTCCGTCATTCCAGTTCTTCACCGGCCTGTAATATCCGGTAATCCTTGAGTAGACCTCCGCCTCCTTGCCGCAGATCGGGCAGGTAAAATGCTCTCCCTGGATGTATCCGTGATCCGGACAGACGGAATAGGTCGGGCTGATCGAAACATACGGCAGCCGGTAGTTGTCCGTGATCGTCTTCACCAGCTTCGCCGCACTCTTCCAGTCAGGAAGCTTCTCTCCCAGGAAGGTGTGGAATACGGTCCCCGAAGTATACAGCGGCTGGAAACGATCCTGCACATCCAGCGCGTCAAATACGTCGTCCGTCGTTCCGACCGGGAGATTCGTGGAATTCGTGTAATACGGCGTTCCGTTGTCGTTCGCCGTATGGATATCCGGGAAGCGGCTGAGGTCATGCTTTGCGAAACGGTAAGCAGTGGACTCTGCCGGCGTCGCCTCCAGATTGAACAGCTCCGGCGCGTACTTCTCCTGGTAATCGGACAGACGCTCTCTCATATGGTTCAGCATCCGCTCCACGAAGTCCTGACTCTCCTTATGCGTCAGATCCTTCCCGAGCCATTTCGCGTTCAGGCACATCTCGTTTCCGCCGCAGATTCCGATCGTCGAAAAATGATTCTCGAAAGTCCCCAGATAGGCCTGCGTGTACGGATACAGTCCGGCATCCAGAAGGTTGGAGACAACCTCTCTCTTGGTGTGAAGAGAACGGGCGCAGACATCCATCATCCAGTCAAGCTTTTCCCAGAACTCCTTCTCGTCCGCGCACAGATAAGCCAGCTGCGGAAGGTTGATCGTCACGACGCCGATGGATCCGGTCGACTCGCCGGCACCAAAGAATCCGCCGTTTCTGCGCTTGAGCTCACGCAGGTCGAGGCGAAGTCTGCAGCACATGGAACGGATGTCGGACGGCTTCATGTCACTGTTCACGTAGTTGGAGAAGTACGGCGTACCATACTTTGCGGTCATCTCAAAGAGAAGCTTGTTGTTCTCACTCTCCTCCCAGTCAAAATCCTTCGTGATGGAATAGGTCGGGATCGGGTACTGGAAACCGCGTCCCTGCGCGTCTCCCTCGGTCATGATCTCGATGAACGCCTTGTTGATCATGTCCATCTCTTTTTTGCAGTCCCCGTAGGTGAAGTCCATCTCTTTCCCGCCGACAACTGCCTTCTGGTCCTTCAGATCCTCCGGAACCGTCCAGTCCAGCGTGACATTCGTGAACGGAGACTGGCAGCCCCATCTGGACGGGGTATTCACGCCGTAGATGAAGCTCTGCACGCACTGCTTCACACCCTTGTAATCCAGTCCGTCTACCCGCACGAACGGCGCAAGGTACGTGTCAAAGGAGGAAAATGCCTGCGCGCCGGCCCATTCGTTCTGCATGATGCCCAGGAAGTTTACCATCTGATTGCACAGTGTGGACAGATGCTTCGCGGGGCTCGACGCAATCCTGCCGGATACGCCCTTGATTCCCTCACAGATCAGCTGCTTCAGATTCCATCCCGCGCAGTAAGGAGCCAGCATGGACAGATCATGAAGATGGATCGCGGCCTTCTTGTGCAGCGACGCGATCTCCGTGTCATAGATCTCATTCAGCCAGTAATTCGCGGTAACCGCTCCGGAGTTGGAAAGAATCAATCCGCCCAGCGTATACTGTACCGTCGAATTCTCCTTCACCCTCCAGTCAAGGCGGTCCAGATATCCATGCACCAGCTTGGAATAATCCAGCACACTCGAAGCCGCCTCACGGACGCTCTTGCGCTGGCTGCGGTACAGAACATAAGCCTTGGACACGCGGAAGAAACCGGACTCGGAGAGTACCTGCTCCACGGCATCCTGGATCGACTCGATGTCGACGATATTGTCCTCGGTGCGCATCAGAGCGTAAATATTCATGAGCATCTTGTTCATGATATACTCTGCCGGCACCGGCGTTCCGGTTGCCTTGAACGCCTTCTCCATTGCGGCCTGAATCTTATCCCCGTCAAAAGGAACAATCGTCCCGTTTCTCTTTCTGACCTTTAACATACCTTCACCCTCACATTTTCTGCTGCGGCCCACTCCCCCACAGCGTTTTTTATGATTTTTTAACCGTGCCACCGTTTCCACATTTAGCGGCGCACTGATAATGATAGCACAAAATATGGTATTGTAAACCCCTTTCTGCTATCGTTATTTTATTGCCAGATGTAGCCACATCTAACTCACGGCACAGCCGCTTCGTCCAAGTCTGCCGCTGGCAGACTTGCGCCCAGGCGCGTGGCGGCACCAGGCGCCTTCGATGTACGTTAGCCTCACATGCCGCTTCCTGCAGGCATGCTCTGCGCGCCCGGCCTTACCGACATCAGATGGGCACGCAAAAAACCTGCGCCCCGCGGACTGGTATACAGTCTCCGGGTACGCAGGTTTTGGTTTCGCTGCAGAAAAAAGCCTCTGCTTTATGCCGCCTTATTCTCCGGCTGCTTTCTCCCTCGCTCTCGCTTCCTGGCGCTCCTCGTAATGGTGCGCCTGCTCGAGCATCATGTCCTTGACCTTCATCAGACGGATCTGGCTGGACCTCTCATTCTCATCCAGCTTCATGGAGATAAACTTGATATCCTCTTCAAGCTGGGGGATCATGACATGCTCCAGCGCATTGACGCGGCGTCTGGTCTTCTCGATCTCAGCTGCCATCAGCTGGCAGCTCTTCTCCGTCTGCGCCAGCTTCAGCATCTGCTCAAAGACGCCGGACAGCTGCTGTACCGCATCGTCAAGGTCTGCGGAGGTAAACGCAAAGCCGTATGAGAACATGTCAGCAGAATTCCCCGTCCGGGTATCGAAGGTATACTCCGGCACATTGACACTCATGATGTTCTTGTAGGAAACCCCGATGGAAACCCTCTGCTTGGGTGCCATGAACGCCACGCGCACGGCTTCATCGGACATGGAGCTTCTGGCAAGCGCGAATCCGCGGTTTGCCTCAGCGATGCCCTTCTCGACATTCTCTCTGAGCTCTCTGTTCTCCCGGACCATGATCAGGAACTGCCTCATCAGCTCGTCCCGCTTATCCTTCAGAAGCTTATGGCCCTTGCGGGCGGTCACAAGCTTCCTCTTGAGGCGGGTCAGCTCCATTCTGGTCGGTATGACCGTTGAACTTGCCAAAAGAGGTCACCCCCTTACTTCTTCTCGTAATACTCGTCCAGATACTCGTCCTTGATTCTCTTCAGCTCGCCTCTGGGAAGAATGCGCAGAAGCTCCCAGCCGATATCCAGCGTTTCCTGGATCGAGCGGTCGGTCCGGTATCCCTGGTTGATGTACTTCTCCTCGAATTCATCGGAGAACTTCGCATACAGCTTGTCGATATCGGTCAATGCGGCTTCGCCGAGGATCACCATGAGTTCCTTCGCGTCTTTTCCTCTTGCGTAGGCCGCGAACAGCTGGTTCATGGTATTGGCATGGTCCGCTCTGGTCTTTCCTTCACCGATTCCCTTATCCTTCAGACGGGACAGAGACGGAAGAACATCAATCGGCGGTTCCAGTCCCTTGCGGTACAGATCACGGCTCAGAATGATCTGGCCTTCTGTGATGTATCCGGTCAGGTCAGGGATCGGGTGTGTCTTGTCATCTTCCGGCATGGTCAGGATCGGGATCATCGTGATCGATCCGTTCCGGCCGATCTGACGTCCTGCTCTCTCGTACAGGGAAGCCAGGTCCGTATACATGTATCCCGGATAGCCGCGGCGTCCCGGAACCTCTTTACGGGCAGCGGAGATCTCACGCAGCGCGTCCGCGTAGTTCGTAATGTCGGTCATGATGACCAGAACATGCATCCCCTTCTCAAACGCAAGGTACTCCGCCGCGGTCAGTGCCATACGCGGCGTCGCGATACGCTCGACAGCCGGGTCATTTGCCAGATTCATAAACAGGACCGCACGGTCCAGAGCGCCGGTCTCGCGGAAGGATTCGATAAAGTAGTTCGACTCCTCGAAGGTGATGCCCATCGCGGCAAATACAACCGCGAACGGCTCTTTCGTTCCGACAACCTTCGCCTGTCTGGCGATCTGCGCCGCGAGCTGTGCATGCGGCAGGCCGGACGCGGAGAAGATCGGAAGCTTCTGGCCTCTGACCAGCGTGTTCAGTCCGTCAATGGCGGATACGCCTGTCTGGATGAACTCCTCCGGGTACGCACGCGCTGCCGGGTTCATCGGCAGGCCGTTGATATCACGCCTTTCATCCGGAAGAATCTCCGGACCGTCGTCTATGGGGCGTCCCAGTCCGTCGAAAACTCTCGAAAGCATGTCCTCGGATACGCCAAGCTCCATGGATCTGCCAAGGAAGCGCACCTTTGAGGATTCCACGTTGATACCGGTCGAATTCTCAAACAGCTGCACCAGCGCATTTCCGCCATTGATCTCAAGGACACGGCATCTTCTCTTCTCGCCGCTCTGAAGCTCTATCTCGCCGAGCTCATCGTACGCTACGCCTTCCACGCCGCGCACCATCATCAGAGGGCCGGCAACTTCCTGAATGGTTCTGTATTCTTTTGCCATAACACTGCCCCCTTACTCCTGGTTCTCAGAAACCGCACCGCGGATCTCTTCTTCCAGGTTCTTCAAGATTCTATCGTATTCTGCCTGAATCTTCTCGATATCTGTATACTTGAAACGTCCGATGTCCTCACGGCAGTTCAGCTTCACCAGAGATTCGATGGTTGCGCCGTTCTTGAGCGCCTCATTTCCCTTGTCAAAATACGCCAGGATCAGCTTCATCATCAGGTTCTGCTTCTCCAGTGTCGTATAGGTATCGGAATCCATGAACGCGTTCTGGTTCAGATAGTCCTCACGGATCGAGCGGGCTGCCTCCATCGTAAGGCGGTCCGGCGCCGACAGCGCATCCATACCGACCAGCTGCACCATCTCATTGAGCTCGCTCTCCTGCTGCAGGATTCTCATCATCTTGGCTCTGAGTCTCATCCACTCGCCATCTGTCTGCTCATCGAACCATTTCCCGAGAGAATCCAGATACAGGGAGTAGGAGCTCAGCCAGTTGATCGCCGGGAAATGTCTCTGATAGGCAAGTGCCGCGTCCAGTCTCCAGAAGACCTTGACGATTCTCAAAGTTGCCTGGGAAACCGGTTCGGAAATGTCACCGCCCGCAGGCGAAACCGCGCCGATCGCGGACAGGCTTCCCTCTCTCTTGTCCGATCCGAGGGTGACCACATGTCCGGCTCTCTCATAGAACTGCGCCAGTCTTGAGGACAGATACGCAGGGTAGCCTTCCTCACCGGGCATCTCCTCCAGACGTCCGCTCATCTCACGAAGCGCTTCCGCCCAGCGGGAGGTCGAGTCAGCCATCAGGGCAACCGAGTAGCCCATGTCACGGAAATACTCCGCGATGGTAATTCCGGTGTAAATGGACGCCTCACGGGCGGCAACCGGCATATCAGAGGTATTGGCGATCAGAACCGTACGTTCCATCAGGGAGTATCCGGTCTTCGGGTCCTTCAGAGCCGGGAACTCATTCAGAACATCCGTCATCTCATTGCCGCGCTCACCGCAGCCGATGTAGACAACGACGTCTGCTTCCGCCCACTTGGCCAGCTGGTGCTGGACAACCGTCTTTCCGGAACCAAACGGACCGGGAATCGCGGCCACGCCGCCCTTCGCAATCGGGAACAGCGTATCGATGACTCTCTGTCCGGTGATCAGCGGCTTATCCGGCGCAAGCTTCTTCGCGTAAGGTCTTTCACGGCGGACCGGCCACTTCTGGATCAGGGTGATCTCCTTCTCACTGCCGTCCGGCAGCTGCAGAACAGCCACGGTATCCGTTGCCTTGAAATCTCCCTCCTGAATGGACTTCAGTTCGCCTTCGGTATTCGGAGGAACCATGATCTTCTGCGTGATGATGTGCGTCTCCTGGACGGTGCCCAGAATGTCACCGCCGATCACATGGTCTCCCACCTTTGCCACAGGAGCAAAGTGCCATACCTTTTCACGGCTGAGTGCCGGAACCTCAATACCTCTGGCCAGCAGATTGGAATTCGTCTTCTGCATGATGTCAACCAGAGGTCTCTGAATTCCGTCATAGATACTTCCGATCAATCCGGGACCAAGTTCTACACTGAGCGGAGCTCCGGTTGATTCCACCGGCTCGCCCGGCGCAAGTCCTGCCGTCTCCTCGTAAACCTGAACGGAGGCCTCGTCCCCATGAATCTCAATGACCTCTCCGATCAGTCTCCTGTCCGAAACACGGCACACGTCGAACATGTTCGCGTCGCGCATGCCTGTCGCTACGACAAGCGGTCCGGACACCTTCTTGATTGTTCCCTTTGCCATACTCTGTGCCTTTCTTTGTTTTTTCTATTCTTTCGGCTCATACGCTTCGCGTAATCGTAAACTACTTTTTACCAAATATGATGTCGCTTCCGACTGCCTGTTCCACAGACTTCTTTACGGCGCTGAGGCCTTCTCCTGTGTTTCCGGAGATTCCCGGAATGAGAATCACAGCGGGACTCAGCTGCAGGCGGTACCGGTCAATCTCTGCCGGTATACGCTTTGCAAGCGATTCCGTAATATAGATCACCTCATAATGACTCTGGGACAGCCTCTTCAGAAGTTCCACCGCTTCTGTATCCGGAGCATCCGCCTCTATGCGGAAGGTGTCCAGGCCAAGCGCGGAAAACCCATAGATCGAATCCCAGTCGCCCATGACTGCTGCCTTATACATACATCGCCCTTACCCTTTCTCTGAGCATCTCCTCCGGCAGATTGTTTCTCTTTGCCGCAAGGATGATGCGAACCGTCTTGATCTCATTCTCACGGGCGAGAATGTAAGCCGCGACCGGCCCGATCCCAAACGGATTATGGATCTCGGGACGGATCGTTTCGATCATCCTGTTATCGCACCAACGCTCAAAGCAAGCCACGGATTGTTTCAGCTCATCGACCGCGTCCGCGTAATCTGTGTGCTCCAGATACGCCAGAACCGCTTCGGTTCCGGAAGAGGCAGCATCTGCCAGAAGCGCAATGTCCAGCGTCCGGCAGGGCGCCAGAGCCTTCATCAAAAACTGCCTGTCCTTTCCGTATTTTGCACAGCGAATCGCCGTCTTGATGTCACCAGTCGCGCAGATCAGTTCGCCGTAATCTGCGAGCAGTTTCTCGCCTGACGCTTCTCCGGCCTTGCGAATCGCCTCCAATGCCGCCTGGTCTATGATTGCGTCGCACAGCTGCCCGTCCCGGGTCTGCAGAAGCGTCTCCTTCGCCTCGCGCGCAACCTCGCGCATCGGCTCCGGCAGAGCCTCATAATCCGATTCCTCCACAGCCTGCGCAAGCTTTTCGGGATTCATCGTCCCGCTCTCCAGAAAAATCCCCGGATGGGTGCCGTCTATGCAGCTTTCCTTGATCGCCGCCTTCAGGTTATGGTAATCATCCGCCACACGGAAGACATCAAAAACCTGCATCTGGTCGGGGACAATCTCACGGATAAACTCCCAGGTCTTCTTGTGTTCGAGTGAAAACATCTCTTCACCAGGAACATCGGAATTCCCCCAGCCTCTTTCCGAAAGAATCCTCAGACAGTCTTCTTCATTGGAGGCAGCGCACAGCTGTGCAATCACAGACTCAGTCAGCAGGGACAGCTCACGGGATCGGACACGCGCGACCGCATAAATATATTGTTCGGCCATTGCATTCTCCTTCCGACCTACTAAAACAGAACCTTTCCTGCCGCATCTGTCATCTGGTCTTTCTTTTCCTCGAAGATCTCCTCCACGGACAGGTTCTGCTCCAGTCCGTCATACTTCAGGATAAATCCACCCTCGATCTTTGCGTCCTCTTTGGACACGTTCAGGCTGGCTCCTTCCGGAAGCGCCGCGACAAGCTTCGCGGCAAAGTCCTTCGGAAGGCGCGCAAAATCCTGTCTGCTGAAACAGATCTCACCGTCTCTCTTGAGTGCATGCTTGCTGATCAGCTTCAGAAGCAGGTCAAAGTACTGCTCTGCAGGAAGGCTGACAAAAGCCTTCTTCGCCTGCTCGATCACATCCGAGATCAGATCCTGCTTCGCCGCCAGCATCATGCGCCTTTCCTCGAGTGCCGCCGCGGAATCCGCTCTGGCAATCAGGTCGTCCGCAGTCAGCTGCGCCTTGGAAAGGATCTTCTGTGTCTGCGCATCCGCCTCTCCCCGGGCCTTTTCCATCTCGGCGTTATACGCGGCCTGCGCCTCGTTCTTTACGGATTCGACCGCTTTGGCGGATTCTGAGCGGATATCCTCTAATATCTTATCTAAACCTGCCATTGAAAGTCTCCTTATGCCATTGCGGAAACGCCGAAGATCGCCAGAATGGAGATCAGCAGAGCCAGGATCGCATAGGTCTCAACCATAGCCGGGAAGATCATGGACTTACCGAAGGTTTCCTGCTTCTTGGTTACCATCGCGATGGAAGCAACCGATGTCTTGCCCTGATTGATCGCGGAGATCGGCTCAACGATGATCACCGGAATGCAGGCTGCAAGATACAGAAGTCCGGTAGAAAGAGACATGTTCGGATCTGCGGCTCCGCCCAGAAGTCCGATCTGGGACAGGCAGATGAACGCGATCAGAAGACCGTAGATGCCCTGTGTACCCGGAAGCAACTGAAGAATCAGTACCTTGGAGAACAGGTCGGGGTTATCCGTACAGGAACCCGCTGCCGCCTGGCCGGCGATGCCGACGCCGCGCGCGCTGCCAAGTCCGGATGTTGCTGCTGCGAGTGCTGCTCCGGTAAGAGCAAAGACCAGTCCTAAACTCATAATTACATTTCCTCCTTAAACTTATAATACTTGGTATTTGCAGCGAAGGGACGGAACTTTTTTCCGCCTCCGTCGTAGAACTTCCCGAAAAATTCAACGTAAGTCAGACGATTCGTGTGCACATAAGCGCCAAGCGCGTTGATCGCCAGGTTCAGCACATTTCCGATCAGGAACACCACGATGAACATGATAACACCCGGGATCGAATTGCCTCCCATGCTTCCCATGGAGTTGAACACCTGCGCGATGACGCCGGTCGCAAGTCCCAGAGCCAGAAGCCTCGAATAGGAAAGAATGTCACTCAGCCATCCTGAGATGCCGTACAGTGCATACAGTCCCTTGAGGATTCGCTTGACCCAGTTCTTTGACTCTCTTCCGCCGGTCAGGATGATTCCCACCGCCGAGACAATCATCAGGATCATCATCGGCTTCTGGAGCGAGGTCGAAAGCGGGCTCACCGAAAGCATCTCCGCCATCGTCGGAACCGTCAGCAGGTAGACGATGCAGCTGATCAGGAGCACATACCACAGAACCACATCATAGATCATATCCAGGTACTGCTTCTGCCTAATCTGCATATACGCCTTCGCACCGAGACCGACAAACATGTGGATCAGCGCGATGATGAAGCAGAAGGTCAGCATCCGCATCGGCTCATCCAGCGGTGCGAACCACAGCGGCTTCAGACCAAAGTCCGGTCCCTTTCCAAAGAAATTCTGGCCGATCACGCTGACCGCGTCTCCGAAGAAGGAGCCAAACATGAATCCCCAGAAGGTCGTGGCAATCCCGCACAGGAAGAACATGCGCATCGTCTTCTTCATGCCCTCTTCCATCGTCTTCCCGAACTTGAGCAGGATGAATCCGGTTGCAAGGAACATCAGAATTCCGTATCCTGCGTCCGAAAGCATGATGCCGAACAGGATGTAGTAGAAGAGCGAGGACAAAAACGTCGGGTCAATCTCTTTCTTTCCCGGAAGCGAATAGCTCTCCGTGACCCCTTCCAGCGGTTCGGAAAAGCCATTGTTTTTCAGCAGGATGGGCGCGGTTTCCTTTGCCCCCGGATCCATGACCTCTACGGCCGCGTCAAACCGGCTTTCGATGTTTCCCGCTACCTCCTGCGCTTTTGGCGCCGGAATGAATCCTTCCAGGAAGAATACCCTTCTCGACTGAAGAAGCTCAGAGATCACACCGTACTTCTCCGCCCTGGCCGCATAATAGTCGGACGCGAACCGGATGTCCTCCCTTAAGGGCTCATAGGACCGGATCTTCTCCAGCGTCTTGTCACTCTTCTTCCGGACATCGGCAATCTGCGCATCAATCTCCCGCACCCGCTCAGCCGGATTCATATCCGTCGCGGGAGGAGAAGCAAAGTTCATGCGCCTGAGCGCCTCTCTCACTGCCGGCTGGTCTTCCTTCTCGCATACCAGGAAAATACAGGTCTGCGTCGCATCAGCGGAAATGATCTCGCCATGGAAGGTCTCTACGTTCGACAGCGCTTTCAGCTGCGTGTAGAGCATCTCCAGCGTATACGTTCCCTGGAGCGTGCCGATAAACACCGCGGTTGTTCTTGTTGCGGTCAGATCCATCGGCAGATCAAACTTCAGCCACGGCGCAAGCGCTGTCTTCTGGTCCTCCAGCTTCGGAATCTGCGACACCAGGTCCGCGTACTGCCGCTCCAGCTCCAGAATCTCTCCGCAAGAGCGGATCGTTCCGGTGGTCTTCGGAATCCGCTCGTCCACCTCTGTCTTGGACAGCGCTTTCCTTCCCTCAAAGGAAAACAGCAGACTCGTCTTCTCCGGCGCGTATCGCTTCAGTACAGCAAGTGCGTCCTCTGCCTTATCTTCGTTCTTGAGAAACACCTGCTGGGACTTCGACATGTCCGTCCTTGTGAAGATATCATCCTCTTTTTCCCTGATTGAGATCTGTACCACGCCCAGCACCTGCAGATATTCCAGAACGGCCTTGCGGTCACGCTTCATGGCAGCAACCGAAATTCGTTTCATCGGAACTACAGACATAGGCTGCTTTCTCTCCTTTCTGTCAATCCTCTCCGGAGGCAATTGCAAGGATCGCTTTCACGGCTTCGGCGCTTTTCGGCGCAGCTGCCTTTTTCAGTTCTTCCACCGCCTTTTTTGTCTCCTCAGATTTCTGATTCACAAGTTCCTTCTGTTTTGCCTCGGCCGCTTCGATCAGCGCCTGCGCATCACTCTGCGCCTTTTTGACCGCCTCCCGAATCAGCGCCTCGGCGTCCTCCCGCGTCCTTGACGCGAGCTCTCTGGCCTGCGCAGCGGCCTCTTTCTCTGCTTCCATTGTCTCCTGCTCGGCCGCGCGGATCGCGTCAATGGTACTTTTGGCCATTATTACACCTCCCTTAAAACACCGAATAACCAGGCAAATTCTAGCACATGCGTTTTTTCGAGTCAATGAAAGATACCGTGTCCCCCGGCGCCAAAAGAAGCTGCCGGAAGCAGCTTCAGTTTCTGTAGATCGTCTTATGATCCAGTGCGTTCAGGATACGGATTGCCGCCCGCAAAAGTGTTCTCAGGTGACGATACTGCCTGATACGCTTGTCCATGGTTTTTTTCACACTGCCAGCTTTTTTTGCAGGTTCTTTTCGCTTCCCCACTTTCAAAGCCGGCGCCGAAGCCGCGTCAGCGGCTTGCTTTTCCCCACTGCGATTCTTCTTCATACCATTGCACTTTCTCCGGTCTTCCCGTGTGTGGCCAGCTGTCTTATCAAGGACGCCTCCGGCGTACTTGCGCCCGACCGTGCGGCCGCTTCAGCGGCTTGCTAAGGTTGTCTTCAGCCGGCAGTCCCGGCTCCTGCCAGGATCTGAGACAGCTCCTGAATCATCTCGTCATCCTTCAGACGGAACTTGACCTCAACACGTCTGGACGCGTCGCTGTTTTCATTTCCATTCTCATCTAATATCAGATTCGACTCGGATCTTCCGTTCGCGGTCAGCTTCTCCTGCAGTGACGTCTGCGTCGTCTCATCCAGGAAGCTTCCGCTGATCGTCAGCAGGTATGCCGCCACGGCAAGTGCCCTGTTCTGGGAAAGCTGCAGATTTGAAAAGTAATCTCCCGTGGAATCCGTATATCCGTCGATAATGACCTCCGCCACATAATCGGCATATTCGTCACTCAGAAGCACTTCGCAGTAAACCGGCAGGACCTGATAGAGGATCCGCTGTCCTTCCTCTGTCAGCTCCGATTCCCTGAGCGCGAACAGAACGTTGGAATCCAGCACAATCGCGCCGGTCTGCGCGTCAATGTTCACGTTGATCTGATTCGCGGAAAATTCCTGATTCAGAGATTCAATCAGCGCAGCCTTGACGCCGATGATCTGGTCAATCTTCTCCTGCTGTTCATTCATCAGGCGGGTCTGTTCATCCAGCTTCTGCTGGCTGGCGACGAGCGCAGCATCACGCACTTCCAGCTCCGATTCCTGCTGCGCAAGCAGACTCTGCTGATCCGCAACCAATGCCTGCTGATCCTCCAGCTGCTTCTGCTGGTCTGCCAGCGTCTTCTGCGCGTCGCTGAGTGTATGCTGAGACGCATCCAGCTCAGACTCCTTGGTGGAGAGCGTCAAAGCCTGGGCTTCCAGCGCTTTCTGCAGGTCTGTCAGGGTAAGAGACTGCGCCTCCACCTCTGACTCCCTCTGAGAAAGTGCCTCCTGCGTTCTGTCCAGCTCATCCTGCGTCTGCAGTCTGGACGCCTGCTCCGCCAGTTTTTCATTGTAATTCTTCTGCGCCTGCATCAGGCAGACTGCCATGATCAGGACAAACAGCAGCAGCAGGCCGCTCATCATATCCGAATAGGACCGCCATATATTATGGCTGCCCTCATCGTTCATTCTTCTGCGGTTAACAATCTTCACTGGTTTCCTGCTCCCTTCCTTCCGTCAGCCGACTCCTGCCTTGCGCGATGCCTCAGTCCCGGGAGAAGAATCCCTTTCTGCGTTTCGGCTCAGGCTTGGAGGCAGCCCTCTCTGCTTCCATTCTGGCAGAGCGTTTCTCCTGCGCCTCCAGAAGCTCGATCATCCGGTCAAGCTGCTGCTGGGTCACAAGCTGATCTGCCGCGGAGGAATTCTGGGAAAGCTTATCCGCCCGGGCCTGCAGGTTCTGCGCGTTCTGGCTGTTGATCTCCGTCAGCTTGGTCATCCTTGCAAGTACCTGCGTCATGTATTCGGTAAACTCTCTGAGATTGGACTGCTGCAGCTTCATCTGCCCGGACAGCTCGTCCTGGGCTTCTCTGATCTGATTCATATATTCAGCCGATGCAGCAAGATATTCTCTCTGCGCGGATCTTGAGGCGTCCAGCGCTTCCGCGGTTGTCTGGTTCATCTTTGAGATCTGGTCCGTCATGCGGATATTGGCGTCATTCATGACCGCAAGGCCTTCGGAGAGATCCGAATTGTTCGCCTGTACACTCGCCAGGCTCTTGGTGTAGCGTTCGCTCAGCTGCGCCAGTTCCATCATCTTGTCCGCAACATCATCATTCATATCAATCAGATGTTCCATCTGCTGCGTCATCTTCACATTCAGATCACTCGTTTCCACAATGCCGTCCATCGCCCTGCGCATATCGGAGACAAAGGTGGAAAGGTTCTGTTCCTGCTCGTTCATCGCGTTCATGGCATTGAGCACAACATCGGAAGAAGCGTTCATAGCCTCAGCCATGCGGCGTTCCCCATCCATGACATCCTGCTGAAATTGTTTCTCCGCGTTCTCCATAAACTCCAGATGCGCTTTCTGTGCCTGATTGGCCTCTCCCATAACCCTGCGCATCTCAATGAATTCAGAGAAGAATTCCTGCTTCATGGTACGCGCGACGCGCTCTCCGATATTCTCCAGCAGCTTTTCCTGGTTCATCGTAACCGCGTCCGTAAACTCGTCCATAGTCTGATCCAGATGCGCAACCATCGGCGCAATGGAGGTGGAGAGGCTCTGTGCGACCTCCTTCGCCAGATCCTTCTGCATCTGCTGCATCAGCTTCGTCTGAGAGTTCTGATTCGCAATGATATGATTCATCGCGGTGGCGTCTGTCGGAGGCACCACGCAGGTATAATATGCATCCAGGAATCGATCCAGTGATTCCGAAACAGAGGTCAGTGTGCCGCGAAGCCAATAGGAAAATGCAAGCGACAGCGACAGACCGTAGATGGAGGTGACAAACGCAACCTTGATTCCGTCGATCAGGGATTCGACAGAGCTGGACATTGCCTCATAACTGGCCGGATTAAAACCGCGCAGACCAAGGACAAGGCCAAGGAAAGTTCCTAAAATGCCAAGGCTTGTCAGAATATCCGGAACCATCTCGACCAGACGGCGGTGCGTGTAATTGTTGATCTCGTACTCACCGATGTAATCCCCGATGTCCGTCGGGCTGTTGGTCTTATGCAGGAAGGTCAGATACTCCTGATACTTTCCATCCAGATAAGGCACATCAAAAAGAGCTGTCCCCTGGCTTGTGATCTGGGACATATTGCCGCCGCTTGCCGCGATCTGTTTCATCTTCTTTGTCGCCCGGTCCAGGCCCGCACGGGTCTGCCACAGACGGGAAAAGCTGATCCCGAAAGCAGCCGCGATGATGATCACCATCACAACCAGAAAGCTCAGGTTATAGACAATGTTTGCAAAACTTGAATCCAGCGTAAGCCATGTGATCAGGCCGCATACTCCGGCCGCAAGCAGGCCGATAATAACGTTGGAGACTTTTCTCATGATGAATACCCCTTTCAGCATTCCGGACAGCCGCTCAGGCTGGCCCCACTACGAAAGCCAAAATCAGTATAATCCGCGCCGGCCATCTGTTGCAAGCGAATTCACCGGAATCGATCTGAAGTCTTAAGAAAAATGTTACAAGTCACAGAAAACACCAGGCGCACCTGCCGGGCGAATGCATCATGCGGCCGCCGGAAGTGAAAACGAAGCAGGGACATCCCTGCTTCGTAATTCTTTCCGGTCTTTCTGTGCATCAGGCCCAGTAACGCATGTTCCTGTTCTTGATGCGGCCGTTAACATAATCAATGTTGGAAATAATGATTCCCAGTCTGCTGTTCGCTGCGTGAACGACCTTATTGTTTCCGATGTACATCGCGACATGGGACGCATAATTGGCGCTTCCGTAGAAGACCAGGTCTCCGGGCGCAAGATCCTTGTCTTTGATCACGACGCCCTTCTTATAGCCGAGTTTGACGTAAGCGGCAGACGGTCCCTTCATCTGGTCATCCGCGACTCTCATCAGCTGGATGCCGAATCTTCCGAAGATCGCATAGCAGAAACCGGAACAGTCAGCGCCCTTTTCCGGGCTTGTGCCGCCCCACACATACTTATTGCCGACAAACTTCTGCGCATACTGTGCGATCGAAACACCTGACGCATCGGAAATTCCCGTGACACGGCCGTCGGACGCGACCATATAGTACTTTCCGTCGACAGTTGCGATGGTATCCTTCTGCAGAACGCCCTCTTCATCGAAGCAATACTGAATGCCGTTGATGGTCTGAAGGCCGGTCAGCGCGATCCCGTCTTCACCCGCGTAATAAGTATTCTCTCCTGACGTCACCCACTGATTCTTCACCAGCTTTCCCGTGCTGTCATAGAGATAGATCTTTCCGTTAATCTTGTTGACGCCGGCCTTCGGCGCGGAGGACGCCTTTGAGCGCTCGCCGTTCTCGTTGACATACCATCCGCCAATGTACTGGTTTGTTGCCATGCGGCCATTGCTCTGGAAATAATAGTACTTTTTCTTGATCTTAACCCACTGTCCCTTCGCAGCTCTGCCGCTCTTTGTAAAGAAGTAGGTATATCCGCCGACGATTCTCCTGGTGCCGGTAACCATCTTACCGTTGTTCAGACGGAAAAAGAAATAATCATTCCCGACCTTCGTCAGGCCCTTCGCCAGCTTTCCGCCTTCGTATGCGTAATACCGGTTCTTTTTATACCGGAACATCCTTCCGCTGAACAGAATGCCCTTTTTATTCGTGATGAAGAGATTCCCGGATGCATCCTTCAGCTTTCCCTTCTGCATCTCTCCGGTGATCGAATTGAAGTAATACCACACAGGCCCGACCTTTGCCGGCCCCTTCGCTTTCTCGCCGTCGGCTTTCAGGTAGCACTTGTTGATCCATTGATTCCGAAGCAGCGTTCCGTTTGCGGATGCATAGTATTCTTTCCCGCCTGATGCCTGAATCCAGCCATTCTTCTGCAGAATACCGGCGGAATTGAAATAGTAGTACTCTCCGTTAATCTTCTGAAGGCCCTTCAGATAGGTTCCGTTTTTCGCCTGATACATCGTGCCGCTGCCAGTCTGAACAAAGTCAGCATGGACAGCTCCTGCGCACACAAGCATCAGCATGAGCGCAAACAGTAACATTCCGGCAAAACGTTTTTTCATTTGACTCCTCCAAAAAGTTATCAAATCGCCCGATTTTGTTTCGAAGTTTGGGCGTCGAAATTACAAAACTATTACATTTGTTTTAATTCTACTCACTTGCCCTCTCGCTGTCAAGAGGTCCTTTCTTGACGTGCACGGAGCGCGGATTCTATACTATACGCGAAGCTGTGAAGCGATTTGCCCGTCATTACAGAAGATAACAGGAAAGGAACTGTGCCATGAAAATCGGTTTTATCGGCTGTGGAAGCATGGGGAGCGGCATGATCCGCGGCATTCTTGCCTCGAAGCAGGCTGCGCGGGAAGATCTCGCCGCGTCTGCCCGGACAGAATCATCAAAAAAACGCATCCGCGAGGAGCTCGGGATCCGCTGTGCCACCAACGAAGAAATTGCCTCCGCTTCAGATCTGATTGTTCTGGCCATAAAGCCGCAGGGATATGAAGAGGTGATCTCCCGGATCCGCCCCCTGGTAAAGGATTCTGTGATTCTGGTCTCGCTCGCGCCGGGAAAGAGTCTGTCCTGGCTGAAGGAGCAATTTCAAAAAGAACTGAAGATCGTGCGTGCCATGCCAAACACACCCGCTCTTGTTCAGGAAGGAATGAGTGCGGTAGCAGCGAATGAGCTGGTGTCGGAGGAAGAGCTTGATCTGGTTCTTTCCCTGTTCAGGAGCTTCGGGGACGCATGCAGCGTACCCGAAAAGCTGCTGGATGCCGTCACCGCGGTCTCCGGCAGCTCACCGGCATACGTTTTTCTTTTTATTGAAGCGATGGCAGACGGCGCCGTCGCGCTCGGAATGCCGCGCAGGGAAGCCATCCGTTTTGCCGCGCAGGCTGTACTCGGAGCAGCAAAGATGGTTCTGGAAACCGGTCTGCATCCGGCGCAGCTGAAGGATATGGTCTGCTCTCCCGGCGGGACGACCATCGAAGCAGTCCGCGTCCTGGAGCAAAATGGACTCCGCAGCAGCGTAATCGAGGCAGAGCTTGCCTGCGCGCACAAGGCGCAGGGCATGTAAATTATGTAGTCTCATCCGGTCGCTTCAGAAACAGTTTGCCGCGCGCAGGGCGCAGCATATGTGAAAAAACAGACTGCCCGGTGTAACCTCGCACACCAGGCAGTCTGTTCTTTTTCAATCTGTTCTTTTCTCCCGACTCTATTTTCTGCTCGCTTCCTCAGGAACAACGAGCTGCAGCGCGCATCCATACAGCCGTCTCTTTCACGCTTTTGGCTGCGTCTTTGAGCCGGGTATCTCTTTCCGAAGGATTACAGCTTAAGGCCCTTCAGAAGATCGCCGAGACCGGTTCCGATCGCTTCGCTCTTAGGAAGCTTGAAGCTGATCTTCTCTTCCTTCTCTCTGGGCTGCTCAGCCGGCGCATTCTCATCCAGCGCCTTCATGCTCAGGCTGATCCGGTTGCCATCCACTTTCGTAACCTTGACCTTAACCGTCTCGCCCTCTTTCAGAACCTCTGCAGGTGTTTTAATCCTCTTCTGGCTGATCTGCGACACATGAAGCAGTCCCGTAACGCCCTTGCCGAGATTGACAAATGCGCCATAGTCCTTGATCGTCTCAACGGTTCCTTCCGTCACCAGACCGACCTTCACCGAAGCCGCAGCCTCTTTGCGCTCAGCTGCTTCCTTCTCCCTGAGGATCTCCTTGCAGGAAAGCACCAGCTTTCTGCCATCCTTCTCCGCAGTGATGACACGCGCTTCAACGCTCTTGCCCACCCAGTTGTTCAGATCTTCCTCTGACACAAAACCAAGGCTCAGCTTGGAAGCGGGAATGAATCCGCGCACGCCTTCCAGTGCAGTTGTGACACCGGCCTTCGTTACGCCGTTGATCTTCACGGTAACGGAATCCTTCGACGCAAGCAGGCTGAGCAGTCTGTCCCATGCCTTCTGCGCGGAAGCCGCTTTCATCGACAGCACCACATTCCCGTGGCCGTCATCCGGGCGTACGACAGAAGCCTCTACCTCGTCGCCGGGCTTGATGTTCTCCTGCAGGTTATACGCAGGATCATCGTTGACATCCTGTTTGCGGATAATGCCGGTCGTCGATCCGAGCTCAACCATAATCTTATCCATATCAACGCTCACGACGACACACTTGACCTTCTCGCCGCGCTCATATCTGCGCAAAGAAGCATCAATCTCCGCTTCAAAGTCTGCCATGGACTCTGTGGCCTCTTCCTTCACCGGCTCCGCCGCCTGTGCTGGCGCTGCCTGATCAGCCTGTGCTGTCGCGGCCGCCTCTGCTGCCTCAGATGCAGCTGCTTCCTGCGCAGCCTGTGCCGCTTCTTCTACTGCTTCCTGTGCGGCTTCTGCCGTCTTTGCTGCTTCCTCGGCAGTCTCTGCAGCCTCAGACACAACTGCTTCCGCTTCCTGCAGATTCGCTTCGGTTCCCGGTGCTTTCATTTCGTCTCCCATAACAGACAGTCCTCCTAAAAAAGATCAATATAAGCGATTATATCACAATCTGCGGAAAATGCACCACTAAGTTGTTCCGGAGATGTTTCTTCACATAAGAAACTACGCATGTTATAATGATTTCCGGATCAAACGTATCTTTACCCGAAAGAAAAAGAGCGCTCAGGCGCACGCGGAGCATCCGCTCAGATGGAGGTATATGGAGACAATATGGGCTGACATGAGGGCCGGCGTTGACCCCGCTCTCATGAAGGAAGCAGGCAGAATCATCTTAGACGGCGGACTTGTCGCATTTCCCACGGAGACCGTTTACGGACTGGGTGCGAATGCGCTGGATCCCGAAGCAGCCCGCCGCATCTACGCAGCCAAGGGCCGTCCGAGTGACAACCCGCTGATCGTCCATATCGCCCGCCCGGACAGTCTGGACCGGATCGTCTGCTCTGTTCCGGAGCGCGCCCGTATTCTGGCCCATGCATTCTGGCCGGGACCGCTCACGATGATCATGAAAAAGAGTCCGGCAGTCCCGTCCTCCGTCACGGGAGGACTTGACACCGTTGCGGTCCGTATGCCGGATCATGAGATCGCCCTGAAGCTGATCGAAGAAGGCGGCGGATTCATCGCTGCTCCAAGCGCCAATACCTCCGGGAGACCGAGTCCTACAACGGCGCAGCATGTCAGGGATGATCTGGATGGAAAGATCGACATGATCATCGACGGCGGCAGTGTCGGCATCGGGGTTGAATCGACTATCATCGATCTTACAGAGGATGTGCCGATGATCCTGCGGCCGGGCTATATCAATCTGGAGATGCTTCAGAGCGTCATCGGCGATGTAGCGGTGGATCCGGGACTTCACAGCGAAGATCCCTCCTTCCGCCCGAAAGCCCCCGGCATGAAGTACCGGCACTACGCTCCGAAGGCGGAGCTGACGATTGTGGAAGGCAGCGAGGCGGATGTGCGCGCGGCGATCGAGCGCCTTGTCTCTGAAGCGCAGTCCCGGGGACTGAAGTGCGGCATCATCGCCGCAGAGGAAGACGCAGGCGCCTACCGCTGCGGTATTGTGCGGTCGGCCGGCAGCAGAAAAAAAGAGATTACCATCTCACAGCATCTGTTCGGAATCCTTCGGGAATTTGATGATCTCGGAGTAGATGTCATCTACTCGGAATCATTTGACACCCCCCGGATCGGCGCTGCGATCATGAATCGCCTGATGAAAGCCGCCGGGCACCATGTTCTATCAGTATAGGAATCCCGTAAGTTATGAAGCACTATGATAAACTGATCTTCGTCAGTGAAAGCGACACCGCAACAAGCCCGATGGCGGAAGCAATCCTCCAGCAGATCTTCTATCTGGAGGATATCCTGATCACGTCCAAGGGTCTCGTTGTTCTGTTTCCGGAGCCGATTAATCCAAAGGCGGAAGCGGTTCTGGTCAGTCATTCGCTTTCCATGAAGGATCATATGAGTGAACCGCTCACAGAGGATGACTTTGATGACCGCACTCTGATTCTGACGATGGATGCCGGTACCATGAATCATCTCCTGGAAGATCACGAGCATGCGAAGAATGTCTTCACGCTCGCTTCCTACATCCAGGCGGATGAAGACATCCCGGATCCGTACGGAGGGAGTCTGGCAGACTATAACAACGTATATGAGCACCTCAAAAACTATGTGCTCCGTCTGTCGAAGATCCTGAGCCTTGAAGAAAGCCGGCTCCAGTAGGATTCCCTGCAATGAATTCCGCAGGTGCAAGGTTAGAAGCAATTCAGCAAGTACCCTGACAAATACCACAATACAAGGAGGCCTGACATGTCAAAAGTAATGGTTCTTGATCACCCGCTGATCCAGCATAAGGTTGGCGTTATCCGCAGAAAAGAGGTTGGCACAAAGGATTTCCGTACCATCGTTTCCGAGATCGCAGGACTGATGTGCTATGAAGCGACCCGTGATCTTAAAATGATGGATGTCGAGATCGAAACACCGGTCGCAAAGGCAACCGTAAAGGAACTGACCGGACGCAAGCTGGCAGTCATTCCGATTCTGCGCGCCGGCCTGGGAATGGTGGATGGTGTACTTGCCATGATCCCGGCAGCAAAGGTCGGACACATCGGCCTGTATCGTGATCCTGAAACCCTGGAGCCGGTAGAGTACTACTGCAAGCTCCCGGAGGACTGCGGAGAGCGCGAAGTCTTTGTCGTGGATCCGATGCTCGCGACCGGCGGCAGTGCCTCCGCTGCGATCACGATGCTGAAGCAGCATGGCTGCAAACACATCCGTGTCATGAATATCATCGCGGCACCGGAAGGCATTGAACGTCTTCAGAAGGATCATCCCGATGTGGATGTCTACATCGCGGCGCTGGATGATCATCTGAATGATCATGGCTACATTGTTCCCGGACTGGGAGATGCCGGAGACAGAATTTTCGGAACAAAATAACACATCCCAAAGCAGCCGGATATGCGCCCGGACAGAACGGAGCGGAGTATGAGCGATAAAAGAAAAGATTATATATCCTGGGATGAATACTTCATGGGGGTAGCGCATCTGGCTGCCTTGCGGTCAAAAGATCCCAACACGCAGGTAGGGGCCTGCATCGTCAGCACCGACAACAAGATCCTGTCCATGGGCTACAACGGACTGCCGAATGGATGCTCCGACGACGAGTTCCCCTGGAGCCGCAGCTCCGAGGATGGAAATGAACTGGAGACGAAATATCCCTACACCGTCCACAGCGAGCTGAATGCGATCCTGAATTACCGCGGCCCGGGACTCGAAGGGGCCCGGCTGTATGTGACACTGTTCCCCTGCAACGAATGCGCAAAAGCAGTGATCCAATCCGGAATCCGGACCGTGATCTACGGCGATGACAAATACCGGGATGCCCCGAACAACATCGCCTCCCTCCGGATGCTCAACGCCGCGGGCGTACGCTGCGTCAGATATCAGCCGACCGGACGCAGGATCGAGATCGAACTGTAACGCGATGCAAAAAGCAGAAACACGCTTATATTATGAAAGACTCCGGGCTTACCAAAGCCCGGAGTCTTATCATACATCCTGATCATCAAAAAATAGTCCCGCAGGAACAGAGGCATCCCCGCAAACCACATTTTTTACAGTGGCCACAAACCAGACCACCAGTCCGCAATCTTATCCCAAAGGGTTGGTGCCTTCAGTTCCTCTCCATAGCGGTCACACTGGTATGCTTCCGCGTTCGCGCCTCCCTCATCATACGCCAGATGATAATAGTGCGTATCCAGATGAATGCCGCGGACGCCATCGATCATACAATGCGGCTGAATCTTGATCCGGCCGTTGAACGCCTTCTCCGTCGGTATCTTGATTCGGACCACATGTACACCCGGCTCCTCCTCTACGGAATCGGACCATGAAACATAATCCTTATTGTTTACCAGGTAGCCGTACATATGCATCGAGACGTGGAAGCTGTCAACCTCATCACTTGTCACGTTTTTCAGCACCATCGTGATGGTCTGCGTCTGCGGATCATAATCCTTATACTCGATGTCCGCGGAGACCTCCTGCAGATTCGACTGCTCATCCATCCACTTGGACGCCTTCTGCAGCTCTGTATTCACATACTCCAGTCCGTCGCGTTCCACAAGCGTGTCCTCCGAAGAGAACAGGTTGGTTCCCAGTCCGAGACGGTTTCCTTCAATCTGCACGCCAAGCGCCGCAAGCGTGGTCGGGAAGTTGTCGATCGTAGCATATTCTCTGTAATCGGTTCTTTCCGGCTCGACTGCCGCATTGATGTAGGCGGTATAAACCTTCCTCTGGTAGTCGTAGGACGCGGAGGAGCAGAATTCCTTGTTCATGGTCGGATGGTCGCCGGACAGGATGATCGTTGTATTCTCATACCACGGCTGTGCCTGGCACCATTCGACGAAATCCGCGACCTGATTGTCCGAGCACTTGATGACATTTGCATACTGCTCTTCATATTCATCGCCGCACAGATCACAGATGTATCCGTTCGGATAATGCGTGTCAACCGTCAGCAGAGTGAAGTCAAACGGCTCGTCTTCCGAACCGAGCTGCGTCAGACGGTCCTTCGCAAAGGTAAACAGCTTCTCATCCTCGAATCCCCACCAGACTTTATAATCGGAGGGAAGCTCGCCATCGGTCGTGTAGTATTTCCAGTCGTAGAAATCATACCCGCCATGCTCCGAGAAGCACAGACGTCTTCCGCCGAAGGTCGCGTCGGATCCGAAGCTCATCTCCATGTTGTAGCCCTCAGACTCCAGGATGTCTCCCAGGCAGGTCAGATCCGAGAAGAAGGAGGTCTGTGTGTTCATGAAGTTGGTTCCGACGCCCTTGAGCTCAAGCGGAATCTTCAGAGGCAATCCGCTTGTGGCAGCGAACATGCCGCCCATGGTCCAGGTCGTATACTTGAGGGAATTGCCACCGTCCAGAACCGACTTGTCCGAGCCGGAGAAGTTCTCATTTTCCTCAGAGATCTTTGTCAGGCGCGGAATGTAATTGGTGTCAAACAGACCTCCGCTTTTCTTGTCGGAATAGGATACTTCCATCGATTCCAGGAAGATGTAGATCAGATTGCGCTTCTTTTCCGGGAAGGTAAGCTGTACCGAGGCCGGTGCCACATAATTGTCTTCGATCCACGTCGAATCCTCTCCCAGAGAACTGAGGTGCTCGGAAACGCCCAGCTTATTCCACAGGCCGACGATCTGAATCATTCCGAATACTACGGCAATGACCGCACAGACCGGCAACAGCCAGGTGCGCAGAAGCTTTCTTGCCTTCGTATCCTTCTTCGCGGCATCCTTCCGGAGCGTGTCCTCCATCTCAGGGGTCAGTTCAGCCGGAACATACGTCTTCCCGCCGTCCTCTCCTTTTACTTTCCTTCCCTTCGGAGGCTGCTTTTTTAAAAGGAAGACATGTTCGATGATCATCAGCACCGCCAGGATCACAACACCCGGCACAACCGCGTACAGGATAAAGCTCCAGATGATTCCGGAATCCGTCCCGTTCAGAGGCTGCGTCATCGTAAAGATTACCTCATCCAGCGTCAGGTCTCCCCACTCATTTAATACCCACTGGGCAGCACGCCCCGCGATCACAAAGAAGGTAATCGCAAAATAAAGAAGAAAACGGATCACCTTTTTCCGTGTCTTCTCTCTAGTAAATGTTGTATTCTCGCCCATTTCTTACCTCTCCAGAAAACAATCTATACCGGAGACTTTTGTGAGGTGCGGCGCTTTCGCCCGCAGAAAAGTCTGAAAAGCCGAAAGGCATTATATCAGTTTCATTTCCCTTACTCAACAGAATCTTCCGAAAATTCACAAACTTTTTCATAATGAAAAATCTTCATGGGTATGCTATGATAACCCACATCATGGATAGAATCAGATATTATTATCAGAAATACCGCGAGCTCATCGTCTACTTTATCACAGGCGTTCTCACCACCCTGGTGAACTGGGGATGCTATGCTGTGTGCGTGCGGATGTTCGGCTGGAGCGTTGCCGTGTCAAATGCCGTCGCGTGGGTCGTCGCTGTGCTCTTTGCCTATGTCACGAACAAGCTTTGGGTGTTTCGCAGCTTCAGCTGGGAGATCCGGTTTGTGCTGCGCGAGGCGTTTCTTTTTGTCAACGCCAGGATCCTCACAGGAATCTTTGAAATCGTCAGTGTTCCGCTGCTCGTGAAGCTCGGTCTCAGTCAGCCGCTGTTTGGCGTGAAAGGGATGTGGGCCAAGGTTCTGGTGAGCGTGGTTGTCATGGTATTGAACTATGTATTCTCCAAGCTGATTGTGTTCCGGAAGTCTTCAGATAAAGCCTGACAGAAAAGGCTTAGCCGCAGGAAAGACGGCGGCTGTTTTTCTGTCAGAGAACTGTGCAAAATGAGAAAGGTGTGCATATGCTCAGCGTCGTAATTCCTGCCTATAATGAGGAACAGATGGTCCAAAAGTGCGCCGGTGTGCTCGACGGTCTTCTTTCCGCAGAGCATATTCCGTATGAGCTGATCTTTGTGGACGACGGGTCCAAGGACGGTACCTGGGGCAGAATCTGCGCGGCACACGCAGAGAATGAAGCAGTGCGGGGCATTCATTTTTCCCGCAATTTCGGAAAAGAGGCGGCAATCTTCGCAGGACTGTCCGAAGCGCACGGCGCATGTGCCGCGGTGATGGACTGTGATCTGCAGCATCCGCCCCGGACGCTGGTGGAGATGTATCGCCGGTGGGAAGAGGGGTACGAAGTTGTAGAAGGGATCAAGCGCACCCGCGGTAAGGAGTCCGCCGCGCACAAGGCTGCGGCCGGAATCTTCTACCGGATTATGTCAAGTGCGGTTAAGATCGATATGTCGCGTGCATCCGACTTCAAGCTCCTGGACCGGAAGGCCGTGAACAGTCTGCTGGATATGCCGGAGCGAAATGCATTCTTCCGCGCCATGAGTTCCTGGATCGGATTCCGTCAGACCCAGGTGGAATTCGACGTGCAGGAGCGGGAAGTCGGCGAATCGAAATGGTCTACCCGCAAGCTGATCGCCTATGCCATCCGCAATATCGTCGGCTATTCGACCGCGCCCATGCAGTTCGTGACTGGCGCCGGAATCGCCGTGTTTGTGCTTGCGATCGTGCTGGGGATTCAGACGCTGGTGAAGTACTGCACCGGGCATGCGGTGGAAGGCTTCACAACGGTCATACTCCTGATTCTCCTGATCGGGAGCATCATCATGATCTCTCTGGGGATCATCGGATACTACATCGCCCGGATCTACGAGGAGACGAAGGGGCGGCCCCGGTATATCATCTCAAGAAAGCTCTGATTCAAATACACCACCGGCGTACTTGCGCCCGACTGAGCGGTCTCTTTATCGGTTTAGCGGCTTTCCACCGCGCGGCAGGCGTTTTTTTCAAGAGCGCCTCCGCCGGGCATCCGGTTTCACAGCGCATATCCAAGATGACGCCTGGCCCCGGAAAGACGTTCTGCAAACACTTCGTAGAAGTCATCCACATTCCAGTCACACAGATAAAACTGCTGCAGCAGATAGACGCAGATCTGATTGCGCAGCCTGCCCTGTGGATCACTGCCCTCCAGGATCCGGCGCGCCGCCGCGAGCAGATGATGCCAGTCGCGGCAAAAGTCTTCATAGGCAGCAAGGTTCGGGATACCGAGCCATTTTTTTACTTTGATCTTGGTTCCGTTGCAGTGGGTGCACTCGTTGACCTGAAGAATGTACCGGAAATCACCGTTCTCCCAGCTGCGCCCAAGCGGGTACAGGCGGCAGATGCCGGGGCGGAACGCATGGATGGTGCAGCGTGCGTCTTCTCCCAGATAGGGACAGACCATGGGCTCTTCCTGCTTTGCTTGCTGCGGCGCAGCATCCCGCGGCTGTCCTCCTGCCCCCTGCTCCGTCTCCTTCACCAGCTTCAGCACCGGCAGGATGAGTCCATCGATCACCTTCAGCTCGATGGTGTCGTTCAGCAGCTCTTCGAAGCTCTGACCGAGAAAACGATTCAGCTCAAAGACATCCAGCGGATCCAGTACGATCACCGGGCCCATCCGGCAGCAATCCGCACAGCCCCTGCAGTCATCCGTTCCGATCTTCACAAGGTCATTTGCCGTGTAAAGCCGTCCGTCAGACAGCTCTTCCACAGATTCTTCCCGCCACATACCGCTTAATTCCTTTCCCTGCGATTTCCCGCAGCAGCTCCGTCAGACAGAGGACAACAAAACCTGTGTCCCGCCGCACAGTGACAGGCTGTGCCGGAACACAGGTTTTGCATCGATATCTCAGGACACCTGCTTACTGCTCCGCCTTCAAAAACGCTACATATGCATTTCTTGCTTCATACAGATCCGATTTGCTCGTAACCTCCATCGGCGCATGCATGTTCAGAACCGCGACACCCGCGTCTACGACGTTCATGCCGTACAGCGCGCTGATGTAAGCGATGGTTCCGCCGCCTCCGATGTCAACCTTACCGAGCTCGGCGGTCTGGAACGCGACGTCCGCATCATCCATCACACGTCTGACCCATGCAAAATACTCCGCGTTCGCATCGTTGCTTCCGGACTTTCCGCGGGATCCGGTGTACTTATTGTACACAATTCCGTGTCCGAAGTAAGCCGAATTCTTCTTCTCATAGGCATCCGCATACAGCGGGTCAAATGCCGCTGATACATCAGAAGACAGCATGCGGGAGGAGGACAGCGCTCTGCGCAGCTTCAGGTCAGAATACTGCCCGCAGCAATTCATCAGCTCCGCAACGGCATTTTCAAAGAAATGGCTCTGCGCGCCGGTTGCTCCGACCGATCCGATCTCTTCCTTGTCGGTCAGCAGGCAGCAGGCTGTGTATTCCGGGTTCTCCACCTTCAAAAAGGCATCGAGCGAGGTAAATGCGCAGACTCTGTCGTCCTGGCCATATCCGGCAACCATGCTGCGGTCAAAGCCCAGGTCACGCGCCGCGCCGGCCGGGACAATCTCCAGCTCCGCGGAGAGGAAGTCATCCTCTTCCATATCATACTGCTCCTTCAGGATCGCGAGCGTGTTCTGAAGAACCGGATCCTTCTTCGCGTCACTGTCATCGCTCTTCTTCGCATCCTTCTCCAGCTTCAGCGGGCGGGAGCCCACGAGCAGGTCGAGGTTCTCACCGGTGATCGCGTCTGCCAGATTCTTCGCCATCTGGTCCTTTGACAGATGAATCAGAAGATCCGTTACGCAGAAGACCGGATCCTTGCTGTCTTCCCCGATTCTGACGTCGGTCACGGTGCCGTCCTTCTTCGCCACAACGCCGTGGATCGCCAGCGGGATCGTTGTCCACTGATATTTCTTCACACCGCCATAGTAATGCGTATCAAGAAATGTCATTTCCGTATTCTCATACAGCGGCACCTGCTTGAGATCCAGCCTCGGAGAATCAATGTGTGCACCCAGGATGCGGAGTCCCTGTTCGATCGGTTTCGATCCGACGGTAAACAGTGCTACTGTCTTCTTCATCCAGACCGCGTAGACCTTGTCGCCGCTCTTCAGGGATTCGCCCCCGGCGATGACCTCATCCAGATCACGCCAGCCTGCCTTGCGGGCACGCTTTGTGATCTCCACCACCGCCTCGCGCTCTGTCTTCGCAGTATTCAGAAAATCCTTGTAATCTTCTGCAAGCGCATGCAGATCCTTCAGCTGTTCCTCCGTGTACGTTGTCCATCTGTTTTCTTTTCTCATTGAGCGTGTGTCCCCTTCCTGTCCTCTTATCGTCAATCGGCATCCCTGGCCGAATTCAGTACTGCTGCTCAGCAGGATTTTGGTTATCCCTCCGGCTGAGTCGTACTGTAGGTATACACCAGTCAGCGCTTTTTTTCAAGGCGCACGAGATATTGTTGACTATATGGTGGGTTGGGTGTAGAATCGCCGGCATATGACATAAGTCGAGGAATGAATTAGAAATAGGAAATGATTCGGCGCGGATATGGGGTGCCGAATTCCACACAGAAGGAACGAGTATGCGAAGAGAAGATATCCGAAATGTTGCAATCATTGCCCACGTTGACCATGGCAAGACGACGCTTGTCGACTGCCTGCTGCATCAGAGCGGTGTGTTCCGTGAGAACCAGTCGGTAGCGGAGCGCGTGATGGACTCCGGCGACCTGGAGCGCGAGAGAGGCATCACGATTCTGTCCAAGAATACTGCCGTTTCCTACAACGGCACAAAGATCAATATTGTTGACACACCCGGCCATGCGGATTTCGGCGGCGAGGTTGAGCGTGTCCTGAAGATGGTGAACGGCGTCATCCTGGTGGTGGATGCATTTGAAGGACCCATGCCGCAGACCCGTTTTGTTACGCAGAAGGCACTGGCGCTGGATCTTCCCTTCATCGTCTGCGTGAACAAGATCGACCGCCCCGGCGCGCGTCCGGACGAGGTCGTGGATGAGACCCTTGAGCTTTTGATGGATCTGGATGCCTCGGATGAGCAGCTCGACTGTCCCTTCGTGTATGCCTCCGCAAAGGAAGGCTACGCGCTGAGCGATCTCGGGGACGAACCGAAGGATATGTCTCCGCTCTTTGAGACCATCCTCAGCCATATCCCGGCTCCGGAGGGCGAGGAGGACGGCCCGCTGCAGATGCTGATCTCCACGATCGACTACAATGAGTACGTCGGACGCATCGGGATCGGCAAGATTGACCGCGGCACGATCCGCGTGAATCAGGACGCCCAGCTGGTGAATCATCACGATTCTTCCAAGAAGGAAAAGGTCCGCATTACGAAGCTGTACGAATTCGACGGACTGAAAAAGGTTCCCGTGCAGGAAGCAACAATCGGTTCGATCGTTGCCCTGTCCGGCATCGAGGATCTGCACATCGGCGATACCGTCTGCGCGCCGGACGCGCCGGACGCAATCGCATTTCAGAAGATTGAAGAGCCGACGATCTCGATGAATTTCTGCGTCAATGACAGTCCGCTTGCGGGACAGGAAGGAAAATACATCACCTCCCGTCATATCCGCGACCGGCTGTATCGCGAACTGAACACCGACGTTTCCCTGCGGGTGGAGGACACCCAGGACACCGATACCTTCAAGGTCTCGGGACGCGGCGAGCTTCACCTGTCCGTCCTGATCGAGACCATGCGCCGGGAGGGCTATGAATTCGCCGTTTCCAAGGCAGAGGTGATCTACAAGACCGACGACCGCGGCAGAAAGCTGGAGCCGATGGAGATCGCCTATGTCGACGTGCCGGATGAATTCTCCGGAACGGTGATTCAGAAGCTCTCGCTCAGAAAGGGTGAGCTGCAGGGCATGGGCCGCACGATGGACGGCCGCACACGCCTGGAATTCCAGATCCCGTCACGCGGTCTGATCGGATTCCGAAACGACTTTATGACCGATACGAAGGGAACCGGTATCATCAATACCATCTTCGAAGGTTATGCACCGTTCAAGGGCGAGATGGCCTATCGCCAGCAGGGAAGCCTGATCTCCTTTGAGACCGGCGTCGCCGTCGCCTACGGCCTGTTTAACGCGCAGGACCGCGGCACACTCTTCGTGGAGCCCGGCGACAAGGTATATTCCGGCATGGTCATCGGCCAGAGCGGCAAGAGCGAAGACATCGAGCTGAATGTCTGCAAGACCAAGCACCTGACCAACACGAGAGCATCCGGTTCGGATGACGCGCTGAAGCTGGTTCCCGCCAGAAAGCTTTCTCTCGAACAGGCCATTGAGTTCATCGACGCGGATGAGCTGCTCGAGATTACGCCGGAGTCGTTCCGGATCCGCAAGAAGATTCTGGATCCGCTCAAGCGCAAGAGAGCGATGATCTCCAAGCAGCAAAAAGCAGAAAACTGAGTCAAAAGAGGCAGCCCATCAGAAAAGATGCGGCTGCCTTTCTTTCGCTTCTTTGTTCCGCTGTCAGATCTTCTTCTTCGCGTCTTCCAGCACCTCAATCACCCGGTCACACCAACTGTCGAATTCCGGATCCTCCACCCGGCACTCCGGATGAGAAAGAATATAATCGACAGCGAGCCTTGCGCCCTGGTCAAACCGTACCGTCGTCCTCATATCGGGAACCGCCCGCTTCAGCTTGCTGTTGTCAAATACCACAGACGCGGCTTTGTCACCGATGAGGCTTCCCTCCAGATCATACGCATACTTCTCTCCCGCTGCGCTCAGGAACTCGGAAGAGACATGATACGCATTCAGTTCCACGCCCAGCGCATCCGCGATGGTCTGATAGATCTGATTCCATGTCAGGGTCTCATCTCCGGTAATCTGAAATGCTTCTCCGATGGCATGACGGTTTCCCATCAGTCCGGTGTATCCAATCGCGAAATCCTTGTTGAAGGTCAGCGTCCAGAGAGATGTTCCGTCGCCGTGAATGATGACCGGTCTGCCCTCCATCATCCGCTTCAGCACCTGATAGGAGCCCTTCTTTCCATGTACGCCGAGCGGGATCTTTCTCTCATCGTAGGTATGGCTCGGCCTGACAATCGTAACCGGAAATGCTTCCGTGCGGTACTTCTCCATCAGGTATTCCTCGCAGGCGATCTTATTTCTCGAGTATTCCCAGTACGGATTCGCCAAGGATGTGCCCTCCGTAATCCTGTAATCCCCCGCCGGTTTGTGATACGCAGACGCGGAACTGGTGAAAATGTACTGCCGGGTCCGTCCGGTGAACAGCCTTACATCCCGCTCCACGTGGGACACCTCGAAGCCAATGAACTCACACACGGAGTCGAAGACCATCCCGTCAATCTTTTTCCGCACGTTCTCCTCGTCGTTGATGTCCGCGGTGATTGCATGGACGCCTTCCGGAAGTGCGTCATTTCTGCTTCCGCGGTTCAGCACCCATACCTCCCAGGCGCCGGATTCCATCAGCCGTTTCACGATCGCTGTGCTGATCGTACCTGTACCGCCGATAAACAAAGCTCTCTTTTTCATGTTTTCTCCTCCCATAACGGAATATTGCAAGTTGACTCACTGTCCCCGGGTGCCGATTTTGTAATCTCGCTTTCGTCTGTTCCATCCGGATGGCCGCTTTATCGGCTTTCTACTGGGCAGAGTCTCTTACTCGCCGCCTGCTGAGGCGGGGGACACCCCACTGGGGTTGTACGGCTCCGTCAGAAAGACCTGGATCCGCTCCGGCTTCTTCTTCAGCGCGTGGTATACCTGCTCCGCCTTCTTTCTGTCTTCAAAAACGCCGAACACACTGGGGCCGCTCCCGCTCATCATTGCCGCAAGGGCGCCGCCGGACCGCATCTCCTCTTTCAGGCCGGCGATCTCCGGATGCGCCGGAATGGTGACCTCCTCCAGCACATTTCCGCACAAGGCACACATCTTTTCCAGATCATGCGCGCGGATCGCTGCAATCTGCGCATCGATCTGCGGATGCTTCGTGTGCTCGTCCAGAGACAGATGCGTATAGACAAACTTTGTCGAGACACGCACATCCGGCTTCGCAATCACGATGCTGCAGTCGGGAACCGGCGGCAAAACAGTCAGCTCCTCTCCGATTCCCTCCGCCAGGGCTGTGCCCTTCAGGATACAATACGGTACGTCCGCACCGATCTTCACACCCCGCTCACGCAAGGCCTCCTGGCTCAAGCCCAGGTCAAAGAGCCGGTTCATGCCTTCCAGCACAGCCGCAGCGTCCGTACTGCCGCCCGCAAGGCCTGCCGCGACCGGAATATGCTTGGTCAGATCGATAAATACACCGTCCGCAATCCCGAATTCTTCGAGCAGCATCTGCGCTGCCTGGAATGCATGGTTGGTGCGGTCCGTCGGCAGAAACTTCAGGTTGGTCTTGATCCGCACACCGGGAGATCTGGTCACGGACAGCTTCACCGTGTCATACAGGTTCACGGTCTGCATCACCATCCGCAGATCATGATAGCCATCCGGACGTTTTCCGATCACGTCGAGCCCAAGATTGATCTTTGCCCGGGCTTTCATCTGAATCTGTCTCATCTTCTTCTCCTTGTTGCCGCGTTCGCACAGGAACGCATAATGCAGGATGCCTTGCCGCGTTCACACAGGAACGCATGCCGATGATGCAGCGCACTTCGTCAATGCCCGTCAGAAGCTCCGGATCCGGTCAGCCGATTCATCATTTTCCTTGATAATCTGCCGGATCTCTACCTGATAAGAAAAGCTGTCATCCACGCGGACTGTCACAACGTCTCCGACCTTATGATGCATCAGTGCCTTTCCGATCGGTGACTCAATCGAGATCTGATCATTCAGCATATCGCCCCTCATCGATGTGACAATCCGCAGGGTTTCCTCCTGCTGCATGTCACGGTCAAAGATCACGACCCGGTTGTTAATCCCGACTTCGTCCTCCTTCGATTCGTCGGAAATGACCACTGCTGTCTTCAATACCCGCTCCAGATAGCGGATTCTGCTTTCATTTTCTCCGCGGAACTTCTTCGCGGCGTAATACTCAAAATTCTCGCTCCGGTCTCCCTGCGCGGCAGCCTCCGCAATCTCCTTTGCTGCCTGTCTGCGCACAACAACCTTGCGGTGCTCGAGCTCCGCCTCGATCTTCGCGACATCGCCCTTTGTCAATTTCTCCCTCATAAGTTACTGTCCTTCTTTCTGCTTGAATTGCCGGGACCAAAAGCCTGTTCCTCCTGATTATAACGCACAGAACAATTCACCACTTCACAGCGCCTTCGCCTATGCATTTTCAGGATTCGATATTTGGATTATAATGAATCGGAAAGGCCACTGCAATAACAAGGCAATCTATATAAGGAGACAGCATGAGATTAAGAAATATCCCCTCTGCCAGACAGGAACTGGCAGACAGCCCCTATGTCATAGAGGAAGCGCGTTATCCCGGCCTGCGCGGACACTGGTCTGAATTATTCGGAAATGACCGCCCGGTCAGGATTGAGATCGGCATGGGGAAGGGACAATTTCTGCTGGAGCTTGCCGGACGCAATCCTGAGATCAATTACATCGGAATCGAACGTTACTCCTCTGTCCTTGTACATCCGGTCCGCAGGCTGGCTGCCTGGGAGTCTGCCGAAAATACCTTAGATCCTTCTGCTGCGAAGAAGACAGCCGAAGCATCTAAGGAGCGTTCGCCGCAGAATATATTCCTGCTCCGCATGGATGCGGAGCAGCTGACAGACATCTTCGCACCGGGAGAAGTCGACCGGATCTATCTGAACTTCTCCGACCCGTGGCCGAAAGACCGGCACGCCAAGCGCAGGCTTCCGGGACGTGTGTTCCTGAAGCGCTATGAGCAGATCCTGATTCCCGACGGGCGGGTGGAATTCAAGACAGATAATCGCCTGCTCTTCGACTTTGCGCTGGAAGAAGCGCGGGAAGCAGGTTGGACGGTCGATGCGTTTACTTATGACCTGCACCACGACAGCACGATGAATGAAGGCAATATCCTGACGGAATATGAGAAACGATTCTCCGGGCAAGGCAATCCGATCTGCAAGCTGATCGAGCATCCCGGGAAATAACATGTATCACCAAGTCCCGCCGGGAAGCCAATAAGAAAGGCCAAAAATCAGCCCAAAAATAGTATCGAAAAATTTTAAAAAGGGGTTGCATTTTTCTCTCTGCTGACATATAATCATCATCGTCCTTGAAAAAAACAGGACATCATGCTTCATAAGAAGCACCCTTAGCTCAGTTGGTAGAGCACCTGACTCTTAATCAGGGTGTCCAGGGTTCGAGCCCCTGAGGGTGCACGGAGGGAGTACTGATTCTACGGAGAAGCCGTGGGGTTGGTGCTTCTTTTATGTTCCCGTAATCCCAAGCAAATCCAGCTCCCATGCGGCTTTTCAGGGCTTCTGTTCGATTCTCCCAGCTGTTTCTAAACAGGACAATCTTCAGGTTTTTGGAGCATCTGAAGCACCGCAATAATTCGTAAAATCTGGATTCTTCCCACAAATCTTCCCACAACTTGTGGGAAGAAATATTAGTTGCATCCGCACTGTATCAGATTTTTATAACTATCTTTTATTTTGCAATAGCCTTTTCAAATATAGCCGCTGCATGCTTTCTGGAGCATGATGTGGAATGTGTATAAGTATTCAGAGTTATACGAATATCCGAATGCCCCATAAGCTCCTGCACGTCCTTGATGTCTGCACCGTTTAACACCAACGTGGACGCGAACGTATGGCGAAGTTCATGAAAATGAAAATGTGCCAATGTCGGAAGCTCACGGTGGACAAGCTTGTTACACCACTTAAGCGTCTGGGTCGTCATCAGTTCCCCCATCGGCTTGGTACATACAAACTGGACCGGAGTAAGCTCCACATCGGGGCTGTGCTGTCCAACGAACCTGCCTTTGGTGCTCCTGCTTGCGTTCTGGGGAACACCGCTCCCAAGATCAGTGAAGATCTGGTAATGCTGCTGTCCTTTGATCTCCCGTACCTGGAAGAAATGCTTCTGGTAAAACGGTCCGTTCTCCATCATCTCTTCAAGCTGTTTCTTCCGGGCATTCCGGAGGATCTCCGCCAGGCTTTCGCCGAAGTCGATCACCCTGAACTTTTTACTCTTGGGTACCTTTAACTCCCAGCACTTCGTATTCTTGTCGTAATACATAGATCGCCGTACCCACAGACGCAGGTTTTTCAGGTCAATATCCTGCCAGGTCAGGCCGCATACCTCGCCCGCGCGCATGCCGGTGTGGTAGGCAATCTGAACCGGAAGCAGCAGATACGAATCACTCTCATGGCGCGCAAGCATGTTTTCGAGAAGCTCATATTCCTCCGGGGAGATGGTCTCTACCGGCGATTCGACCTCCTCAAACAGATCAACCTCTTTGAGCTTCTTCCTTCGCTTGACGTACTGCATGATGTTCTCCCGCATGATTCGCTTGGGGTAAACCGCATACTTGAACATACGCTCCAAAACGTGAAACTGCTTTCGCATATGGCTGTCGGAGTAAGCATGTTTCAGCTGCACTCCGTTCTCATCGAATTCGCCATAATATTTCTCGTCCACATAAGACTGCAGCTGTTCAATGGTTACGTCGCACAGCCTTGTCGCGCCAAGAGGATGCTCCCGGATATGACGCAGGACATTCTCGTAATCATATTTCCCGTTTGTTGACATCACACTGCGATCCACCTCATCGGAATACCACAGATTCCCTAATTCATTGACCGTCAACTCACCGGGACTGATGATCCGCCCCTCAATATTGTAATCCTCCAAGGCCTGCTTCAGCATAGCCTCGGTCTCTCTTTTCGTCTCACCCCCTCTGAATTCATGCATCTTCCAGCTTCCGTCATCTTCACGGATCCGGAACCGATAGTACCACTTGCTTCCTTTCTTGCGAACGTTCCCGTTCTGAAAGGACGTGTCTTTTTTTGACATTGGATCTCCTTTCTTTCCGGAGTCCAATACCTTGTTTGCGTGTAAGTGTATCAGGACTCCAATCTTTACAACCATATTTCCGCCGGTAGGTACCGAAGCAGGCTTTTCAATTTGTCAAAAGCTCCACCCGGATCAGATGGATAGCGATCAAGAACATCACTGGCATCCCTGAGTTCATTTACAGTATGTTTGATTTCCCGATGATACAGTAAGTTCTTTAGCTCTTCCTCAGAGTTTAAACCAAGCTCAACAGCAATCCTCCTGTACCGCTTGACATTCGAGCATCTTTCATCTACATTTTCAAAACTCGTAATCAGGTCCTCAAATGACTCCAGCAAATACAGGAGCAGGGTCTTGGCAAAGTCAGCATCTATCGTTTTCAGCTTCAACGGGAATGACGACTGTATTCGCTGATAGCTGTCACGGATTCTGATCTCCAAAGCATCTGTCACTTCGGGATCGAGTTTATCCGTCTCTCCGAGCAGCCATTCCGGAGTGACATCAAGTACCCTGGAAAGTCCTTCCAGTACCATCTTCTTCGTGTTGTCGATCGTGCCACTCTCATAGCGCTGAACCGTTGACTTATTCACACCCATCTGATCAGCCACATACTGCATTGGAAGATCCAGTTCGAGTCTTCTTTGCTTTATCCTCGCACCGATCTGCTTTCTTTGTTCTGAATCAAGCATATTCAGTACCTCCCTTTCCTGTTCAAGATATCATATAACACGAGTCGTTGCAAGATGCGTCTTCTTAAGATTTATTTTGTCGCGTCACGCTTGACTAATTAACGTGAGCATATTATACTGCAAATCAAAATTATGGTTGCTTTATGCACCAGAAAGGAGGTGTGTCATGTTGCGTGATAAAGTGGCAATGTCTGTCGAAGACGCTTCCGCCTACACCGGTATCGGGAGAAACACACTTCGGGAACTGATCAGATCCCAGAAGCTTCCGGTCCTCCGGATCGGTCGGAAGATTCTGATCCGGACAGACACATTGGACAACTTCCTGCGGATCAACGATGGCAGAGATCTGCGCAACGCCGCGGAAGCATTTGCAGCAAAGTAGAAAAGGGGCAGCCATGAACGACTGCCCCTAGTGTTCAGAAAAGACTTCCTGATACACTTACACGCACATTCAATGTATCACAGTCTCTTTCTGAACGCAATCGGAAGGAGGTGAATCAATTGGCGGTTTTGGTAAACAGAACACAGGGAAACTTTACGATGATCAGCAACAATATCCTGCGCGATGAAGAGCTGAATCTGAAAGACCGCGGCTTACTCTGCACCCTCTGCTCACTTCCGAACGGATGGCACTTCAGCATAGCAGGATTAAGCAGAATTCTCCCCGACGGGAAGGACGCGATCAGTGGTTCTTTGAAGCGACTGGAGTCGCTGAGATATCTGAGCATCACAAAGTCCAGGAACAGCGCCGGGGAATTCGTGTCAGAGCTTGAGGTGTTTACCGAGAGGAAGTCCACGACGGCTTCTCCGTTACGGGAAACCCGGCACGGTAATTCCATATTGGAAAACCCGGGACGGAATCCCCAGACCGGATCAACCGTCGCGGAGAATACAGCGGGATCTCATACTGACCATAAAAACATGACATCTATTAATGATCATGTCAAATCCATCCATCAGAACCAACAATACCTGAGCGACGGACAGACGGAAGAAGAACGTCAGATCCTTCAGTACAAGGATTTGATCGCAGAAAACATTCATCTGGACTGGCTGCTGGATGCCGCCAGACAGAAGGATGACACAGAAGTCAAGATGGTTCAGGAAATCTATGATGTGATATGCGACATGGTCTGCTATCCACGAAACGAGATCAGTATCAAAGGAGAAACTCGACCATGGAGTACAGTTAAGACTCAATTCCTCAAGCTCACATACGATCATGTCGCAAGTGTGCTGGAACGAATCATTGATCAGGATCTGAATATCCACAATATGTATTCCTACCTTGTCTCCACACTGTTCTCAGAATCCATGACAAACACAATGGAGACTCAGGCAAACATTCACGACGATTATCTGAAATCACTGCGGGGGCATCCATATTCCATGTCATAGGAAATGACAGCGTTCACAGAAGCAGAGGCAACAACAACGATCCGGATTCTCAGAGTACAGACAGACGATACTCTGAGAATCCAAATCAAATCGAAAGGAGACATTCGCTATGGCAGCAAGAAAAACTACCAGCGAGAAGATCGCTGACATCGAAAAAAAGCAGGCTCAGATGAGTGCTTTAAAAAGGCAGCTCCAGAAAAAGGAGGCCGCTGAAAACCGTAAGGCCAGAACCAGGCGGCTGATCATGATCGGCGCGGAAGTGGAGAAGATCCTTGGTAAACCGATCGAGGAATATGACCTCCCAAAACTGAAGCGGTTTCTGGAAAGCCAGGAAACCAGAGGACACTACTTCTCCAAGGCAATGTCTGCGGAACCAACGGCAGGCACTTGAAAGCCCTCGCATGGTTTGTCTTTTTTTGGCCTCCTCCCTTACTTGTAAGGGCGCACTTATATGTGGGCGGAGCCCACATTCATAAGCGCGCTCTGCGAGGCCGGGCCGTCCATGGGACTGCCCCTTTGCTCCTTCGGAGCAAAGCAAAGGCGCCGCCTTTGGAACCGGTCCTGCGCGGACAGCGCTCCTGTGCAGAGGGCAATCCTGCGCGGATGGCACTCCTGTGCGGAGGGCAGTCTTCCGCAGACGGTGCTCCTGTGCGGAGGGCAGTCTTCCGCAGACGGTGCTCCTGTGCGGAGGGCAGTCCTGCGCGGACAGCGCCCTTTACAGATGCATGATCCTCACAGACTGCAACCACCACAGACAGCACTCCTCCACGGACAGTATGTCAGTACAGCAAATCACTTCTATCCGAACCGGCATACTGTTTCACGGCAGGAGTGATTCAAAAAACGGAGAACGAAACATGTCCATCTACCACTGCTCCATCAAGATCATCAGCCGCTCATCCGGCCGGTCTGCGGTAGCGTCCGCCGCATACCGTGCCGGTGAAAAGCTGCTGAATGATGAAACCGGAATGCTGCATGACTTCACCAGAAAAAGCGGTGTCGTCATGAGCGAAATCCTGCTTCCTGAGCATGTACCGTCAGCATTCCGGAATCGCCAGGTTCTCTGGAACGAAGTGCAGAAAACAGAACGGAGATCTGACGCTCAGCTTGCCCGGGAAGTGGAAGTCGCATTTCCGGTTGAGATGACACGACCCCAGCAGATCGAATGCATCCGGAATTACATTCAGGAGAACTTCGTTTCGGAAGGAATGATCGCCGACTGGTCACTTCACGACAAAGACGACGGCAACCCACACGCACATATCATGCTAACGGTGCGCGGGTTCGATGAGCATGAGCAGTGGCAGGCGAAAACGAAAACCGTTTTTGCAAACACCAGGGACGCGAAAGGGAGAGCTGTATTTGACCCGTCTCTGCCCTCCTATGATCCAAAAGACCGGGAACACACTTCACAGTATCGCATCCCGCAGCTTGACGGTAACGGGGAGCAGAAATCGCGGATCCGGAAAGGCAAGGGAACGGAATACCTCTGGGAGAAAGTCACCATTCCGGCCAACGACTGGAATGACAGGCAGAACGCTGAAAAGTGGAGGGCATCCTGGGCGCAGCACTGCAACCTGTACCTGGAAAAGGAACAGCAGATTGACCACCGCTCTTACGCAAGGCAGGGGCTGGACCAGGAACCCACCATTCATGAGGGCGTGACTGCCAGGAACATGGAACTCACAGGCATGACCGCCGACCGCTGTCAGATCAACCGGGAAGTAAGGGAACGGAATCTGATCCGTGAAAAGATCCGGAAACTGACAGCTGAACTCACGGCAGCGATCCTGAAGAAAGCGAGGGAACTCTATGAACGATTCACGCACCTTGCAGGAACTGTTGGAAATTGTGAAGAAGCAGGAAGACATGATCGCACTGATGGAAACCCTTCAGGGCGAAAACGAAAAACTGAACCGGGAGTTGGAAGACTGCAACAGGAGACTGAAGCAGAAGTCGAAGAAACTGAAAGAATCGCTCGCATTGAACGAGAAATTGAACAGCGAAAACCGGCGATTGCTTCAGCAGATCGAAAGCTGGAACAGCTTACAGCCCTGATCAGGGAAAAGGAGAAAGAGAACAATGACAGAATCAAGAAACTTATGGAACGAAGACGAGCTGCTCTCTCAGCTGGAAGAGGCACAGGATCAGATCGATCAGCTTCAGAACAGGGTCGATGGTCTGATGGATGTGATCAACAAAAAGAACGAACAGCTCACGAAACTGAGATGGGAAAACTCATCCGAGATATCGAAGCTGCAATCAGTTCTGCAACAGGCGCAGAACAAGATTCAAGAGCAGCGCGATCAGATCGTGAAACTGAACAGCGCAGACTTGATCTTGAAAGACAACGAGAAACTGAAGAGCGAGAACGACAGGCTCGCAAACGAGAACGTGAAGCTCGTGAACAAGAATGCGAAACTCGTAAGCGAGAACGACAGGATTATAAAGGAAGCCGCCCACGCGGAAGAAGCCGCTAAAAGCAAATATCAGAAAAGAACGCTGGCGGCCAGAGAAGCAGAAATGGCGGCTCACAGAAAAGAAAAGGAAGCTGATGATCTGATCCGCGGAAACGATTATGTGATCAATACAATTGTCTCTTCCAAAGAAAAAGAAATAAAGGAAAAAGCAAAGAAATACTATCTGGATCTGATGCACTCTTACGAGGAAAAATGGGCTGCCGGAAATAAGGTCCTGACTCACAAATTAATCTTAACAGGCTTATACGCGATGACAATTACTGGATTATGGATCATCCAGTTCATCGCCGGAGTGTTGTAAATGCTGGTAGAGAAGGCCTCTGTCAAGTGCGGGAGGGATCAAAGTCCTCTCCCTCGCTTTTACACACAGGTGTATCTATCCAGAATGAACCAGTCGATAAAAGAACGATGCAGCAGCTATAACAGTTCCATCTTAAAATCGCACCGGTCACTGCCGGCACCAATCGTACCAGTCCTGGTAAACTTCAGCCCTGGAAGATGTCCATATGCGTGGACATCATTCTCACAGAACAGGATGTTCAGTTCAGGGCATCCCAGCTCTGTCAGATACTGATGATACGGGCACTGGATGATATCCATACGGAAGCACCCTTCTTCCTTTGGATAGAACACATTCTTGAAACCGGCACTCTCCCCGAACAATCTATGACTCAGCGGTCCCCACATTCCAAGAAAGAACTTTCTGAACCCGGGGATCCTGCAACACTTTGCGATCATCTTCCCTGTTTTAGCAGACTTCTCTGCCATGATCTTTTTCATGACATCATAAGCCATGACAGAGTCAACCTCCTTCATCGCAAGATAAACAGCCGCCGCCGGAAAAATGAAAGAATCTGTATGCATGCTCACGCCCTTTGGCAGGTCCCTGTGCCCGGCATACATCTTATACAGGCGCTTATGTGCGTCACGCCATATCTTATTACATTTCGGTACAGAAATCCTTTTGGCGATCTCTTCCTTGAAGATCTCCTTTCCCTTCAGGGTTCGAACGGTTTTTTTCTTTAGCTCATTCTTCCCTTTCTCTGCCACCATTCCCTTTTCTCCTGGACATGACCTGGTCAGTTTGTAATCACAGCATTCATCTCCTTCGGCAACAGATTTCGTTCTTCTGTAATCAACTCCGCGGAATCCGTTCATGTATTCCTTGTCCATGCAACAGATCATCTGCACCGCTTCCGGCGTTCCAAGAGCTTTGGCTTTTTCATAGAGCGGGCAGCTGATCACATCCATAAAACACCTGTGATCATCCACCAGCAAATTCTCCAGGTCATATCCGTCGCTCAGTTTAGCGGCGATCTTATCCATGTTCTTCCACATAAGAGACGGTATCCCCGGCAGGGCTGTGATCCTGCGGAACAATCTCTTAAGCCGAAGTCCCGTCTTTGTTCCGAAGGCTCGTGTCACTGCAAGCGCTTCACCGGGTTCAAATAGCTCAACCGCTCGGTATATCGCAACCACCGGAAAAACATATGACCTGCTCTGCTTATCCGCATCCGGCTCTGACGCTTCCAGTCTCAGATACTCGGTATTTGCCGCATCCCAGATCTTTGCTGCTTTGTCCGCGCCGTATCTGCCCTCCAGCTCTTTTCTGAAATCCTTGAATATGGTTTTTTCAAGATGGCTTTTCATAGCGGATCCTCCATAAAAGCTGTAAGTCTTTTTGCATAAATCTTCGGATGCTCGTGCAGCATCTGTCCGTGGCCCATCCCCTTATATACCCGCTTCTTCATCTGCGGCAGATACCGTCTGAGAAGCCTGGCACTCTTTACCGGATAGGGTTCATTTTCACCGTGCCAAAACACAATAGGATTCCGGTAATACCTGATGCCTTCCTTTATAGTGTATGTATAGCAGGAAAGTGCTGCATTTCCAACAGACTTGAGCGATACTCCCTTGAAGAGCGTATCCACGATACTACTGTTGCCCTTCCCCATGACGCTTTCCACAAGCGCTTTTGGAACCGGAATATCCTTCTTGATGCACCAGATGGAACCCTGGAACAGGAGTTTGAAAGGATATGTCATAATCCCCATCCGGATTGTGAAAGCTGCATCCAGTATAGTTCTGCCTACTGCATTGTTCCCTCTGCTGATCAGTTCCGTGGCAATTGTGCCACCAAGCGAAAATCCAAGCAGTCCGTACAGCCTGCCGCCAAGGTTCTCCTTTACATACTCCTCAATCTTACGGGCCGCATCAGATACTGAAATGAAAACACTCTGCTCCATCCTCGAATGTCCGTCCAGTTCACACACGATCACATAATAGTCCTTCAGGTATGGAAGGATCGGATCGAAAAGATCAGAGGTATTTGCCATACCATGGATCAAAAGCAGTGATTTTTTTTGTTTATTCCCATGCGTCAGGAATCTCATATTAACGGACCCCTTTTTAACTATTCTCTGTTTTTTCAAATGCTGTCTACACAATTAATAGCAGATCCCAGTTCATTTCCCCCTGAGATCTGCCCTTGCGTTTATAGTCCTGATATCTTCATCAAACATTCTGTGCGTTATGCGGCTTCATCTGCCTGCATTTCTGCAAGATTCTCTTCACAGAAAAGGGTGATGACATTCGTGACCATCTCCTCATCAGCATCTACCGGGAAACCGGCCGCCAGCCAGTAAGCATACGGTCCCTCGTTATACTGAGCCAAGGCATCTGCATCGCTTCCATACCGGAACTCCAGATGATATGTTGTGGCGGGAGTATCGGACATCATATAGAAATACCTGAATTCACCCGCGTCCTCATCTTCCGTTTCATACAGATGTCCTTCCATCATGCCGGCCAGGGAAAGGTTTCCGACATATTGATATTCGTGTGAGAAAAGCTGGTCTCCATTCTCATCGGCACCACTAATCGTATTTCCGTCGAACGTGATCGTGGAAGGGCCATTGATGAACAGGCAGTCAAACTGCGCCCCTTCAGAACCATCGCCAAAAGCGTCAATTGCTTCCTGACCATAGATTGTCCCATTGCAGGCTGATTTCAGCATTTCAGCCGCTTCAGGGCCAGCTTCTTCACCCAGGGCTGAAACACAGGGATCAATCCATAACTGGTCATACTGAGGATCCGTTATGATCGGGAACAGTGGTTCATAGGTTCCTTTGATGGCTTCCAGGAATGCAACTGCGTCAAATTCTGCTGTGTCGGCTTCAGTTTCAGCAACAGTCTCCCCTGCCTTCTCAGTGTCTCCTTCATGTGCAGATTCTGCGCTGATGCCGGATGACATCATTGCCAAGGAAACAATGGAAGCAGCAATTGCAGCAATCGTAAAACGTCTTTTCATCAGCTTGTACCTCCTTTATAAAACTCGTGTTCAAATCGCATTCCCGGTCACTTTCAGCAGTTTCCGTTTCAATCCCGATAGCAGAATGAAAGCTGTAAATATGGTTGCGAAGATTAGAATACTTCTGTTCATTTCTCCTTCCTCTCCTTCCCGTATCAGGCCAGCGCAGCACCAAGCTCCCGGCACTGCTTTATTTCTTCCTCTCCCGGAGCATCATTCACCGTCACGCTGTCCGCGGCAAGCTCCGCACCTGCACTGCGGCACCTCTCTTCCCAGTCTCTCATCCACTGTCCGTCTCCCCAGCCATAGGAACCGAAAAGGGCGATCTTCTTTCCGGAAAGAGCAGCTTCTGTTTCCGAGAACATCGGATCGAATTCACTGTCCTCCAGCACTTCGTCTCCCATGGCCGGGCAGCCGAAAGCGATCGCGTCAAACTCCGGCACTTTGCCCGAGGAAAAGTCCGAAGCGGTAAAAACAGATACTTCCGCCCCTTTTTCCCTTGCTCCTTCCGCCACCGCATCAGCCATTGCCTCGGTATTTCCGGTTCCGCTCCAGTAAACAACCGCTACTTTGCTCATCTTGTCTTCCTTTCCTTTCAATGCATGTTTTGTGTTCTGGCATTATCCCGCCCTGCCGGTTTTTACCGTCAGCTGAAGCAGGGATCTTCCCTTCGATAATTCCCTCCGGTAGATATCCGTACATTTCTTATACCTGGAGAATGTTTTTACCGCTTCTTCCTCGTTTCCGTAGACCTTCCAGCAGCCGACGCACTTAACGCCTCTTCTGGCATCTTCCATGAATCCTTTCACATCTTCCGGCGGATATCCCAGAAACAGCCCGACCTCATGCGGAAAGCTTTCATCCGAGGACATATGCCGGATCAGCTGGGACAGGCAGTGAGCGCAGCTGTCACATACATATCCCTTATCTGCCAGAATCCGGACAGCCTCACGGCTGCCAAGATCCCTCTTCAGGCGCTCGGGCCGGTACAGATAGATCAATGCCTTTTTATCTGTCCTCCGGAGCATCACAACCCGGATTCCTTTCTCCCTGAGCAGCCTGTTCAGCTTCCTCAGTTCATCCTGGATACTCTCTCCCACCTCCAGGCTGACCTGAAACATGTTTGCGGTTTTCAGTCCCGCCAGAGTTGGCGAGCAATGGTCAATCAATAACTGTTCCGGCATCAGGCTGCATGCTCCTTTAAGATATCTCTGAGTGAATTCATGGAACTGGTATGGGAACGGATAATTTTTGTTTCCCCGCACAGGCCGGTCAGTGCACACTGCACCATCTTATGGGAGATCGTATGCGTAAAGACGATCAGAAGATCCGGGGTCCCGATCCTGCTTTTCATATCCGCACAGGGTTTGCAGAACACCTTTGTCTTACATCCGTACTTCCGGCAGACATTCGAGTACTGCCGTTCCATGCATTCATTTCCGCCAAGAATGACAACGCTCATAAGGCCTCTCCTTTCATTGTTAGTTGCATCTAACTATAATGCCTTTAAAACCCGCTGCAAAACAATGCAGCGGTTAGTTTTCCCTAACATGATAACTGTTCTTTTGTTTTTCGTCAAGTTTTTCTTTTCACTCAGTTTTCATCATACTCTCTCTTCTTTCCCTACCAGCTTCATGGCACAAACCAGGTACATTAAAAGCCACCCAAAGGACTCGAAGCCGGAATCCAGCCCTTCCATGACCAGGTTCATCAATTGTCCAAGCAGCGCAATGAACACCGGGTTGCAGACCAGTGCAATCTTTTTTACAGGCAGCATCCCCTTCCCTACCAGGCCAATCCATGCAGCCATCGCAAAGCCATCACAGATGACAAACCCGATTCCCAACGGAACAGCAATGCTTTTCACGACACGTAGCATCATGTTGATCGAAACCACAGTATCCCCGGTTGCATCCATACCCGCATTAAATACGACAGGCAGCATACAGATCGCGATATGGATAAAGGCGAAGTAGAGAATCCCGCCCCAGTTGGCAACCCTGAAAAGTTTATAGAGTTTCGACTCTCCCAGGGCGTATTTCGCCTCCATCACCCTTAAAAGCTCCAGGGCAGCCACGGCAAAAAGCGGAGCACACGTAAAGCCAAGAATGGATGACAGCGCATACCTCCAGTCCGGTACAACATTCGCCGTGATACACATATAGGCATCAGGAGATGACGATGTGCTGAATGTTCCAAAGCCCAAAAGATAGTCACCGGCCATCGCAAGTACCATGGCCACGCATCCAAGCAGGATTCTTTTCCTTGATGTCAATTTTTTCATTCTCTCTCCTCTGCAAAATGACAGTTGATATATTTCATCTTCTCTGCACTGCAGTCTCAACCAATTGCCATTCCGATCCCGGCCACAATCACTCCTGCGACAGGACAGACCAGAAAGGTCCATCCAATTGCATGCTCCGGAATTGCCAGCTTTTTAAGCCATTCCTTCCGCTCCCACGCCCTGCAATGTTCGGCACCCCTGATGAAAGGTTTGGCTTTCAGCGGCAACCAGCAGTCCAGGATCAGGAAGTCACTGATGCTCACCATAGTCATTTCAATATATCCGGTCCAAAACAGATTCCCGAAGCCGCTGACACCCGCATAATGAGCACTGATCCCCCAATACACAAACAGCAGAAGATACAAAAGATACAGGATCAGCTTCATCTTCCTGACTTCCCTTCTGTCTACATAGGGGGCGGCCGCCTCTTTGATCTCTTTGGGAAACATGGTGCTGTATGCCTGCGGGAACAAGAGAAATCCCACGCCAACAACAGCATTGAATAACAGAGACATGGAAGTCCCGTCCAGAATGATCCTCGGCCAGTTCATGAATAACCCCTCCTCAGGTGCGTTCTCCTCCTGTCATCAGATACGCCTGTACAGCGCATAACACCGGATACAGAACAAGCCTCACCGCCTGGTTTTTATTGTTCCATGCCCTGTTCTTCCAGCCGGCGCAGTCCTTTGTCTCCGGATAACAGTGCTGATAGTATTTCGTGCTCATGCACAGGATCTGATCCAGGCAGACAATGTCAAACACCTTCTCTATCATGATGAAGGCAAGAAGTCTCTTATACGCATCAAAAAAGGACAGTTTTTCTCTTCGAATATCGTCTGAGATATCCTTGTAAGCCCGGACGACATACAGTGCGGCCATTACCAGGAGAAAATGGCACAGAAGCCGTTTTGGAAAAGACGGCACCGGATGGTTTTTTCCCGCTTCACAGACATCCTCCGGAAGAAAACGCAGCACCAGTTTCGGCGATGCCAGATGTGGCGATACCAGAGCCAGTACCAGCATGGCAAAACACATCCCACGTGACAGCTGGACCGTCCTCTTCATCCCTTACTTCCTCCCCACACAGACATATGTAAACGGTGTAGTCAATGTGGATTTTACATTCCTGAAGCCGGCTCTTGTCAGCATCTGTTCCATCTGGGGTCTGGAATAGATAGCATGGTCGCCCGTATTCCACCTCGTAAAACACCAGTTCATGAGCTTTCTCATCCATGCCGGACCTGTAATCTCATTAATCAGAACAGTCCCGTTTCTCTTCAGGATCCGGTGCATCTCCTTCAGCGATCTCTCCGGGTGGGGATGATGGTGGATACTCATATGACAGCTGACCGCGTCAAAGGAATCGCAGTCAAAAGGCATTCTTTCTGCATCACCCTCGATGATGTCTGCCTCCGGAACACGCTCTCTTGACCGCTGTACCATCTCTCTTGAAAGATCCAGTCCGGAAAGTCTTGTCTGAGGGGACACGCTGTGGTACCGGGCCAGGAATGCCCCGTTCCCGCAGCCAATGTCGACCAGGTTCATTACATATCTCCGCCTCAGGATCTCAGACGTGATTCTGTAATCATGATTCCAGTACCCGTTCCTGTTGATAAAGGTGCTGGAATTTCTGTTAAAGTAGTTTTTTGATTTCTGTTTACTGTCCATCCTGCTTTCCTCAGCCTTTGATCCGCCTTTTCTCATCTTCCAAAAATCAGCATGACAAGCCCCGCAACAACATTCGCACCGAAGACCCAGATGATTGTAAGAATCCCCCTCTTTTTCAGTACCTGTTCCCAGGTCTGTATATACGGGATATCCTCGCAGCCGGGAAGAATCCAGAACCTGCTCTTTCCGACCCAGAGTTTGTCAATTACAATGCCGTCAAACCAGTTCATGACTTCAAGGAACACAAGCGCCTGAAAATATGCTTCCCGGAAAGTCCGGATCCTGTTCCAAAGTCCAATGATCATTACCAGAGCTGTAAGCATGGCGAGAAAGAACAGGATCATGAACCGTTTTCTCTTCCTCGAAACAGTCTTCAGGTCCGTCAGACCGATCTCATAAGCCCTTTCCTGTACAGGCTTCGGATAGAAATAAAGACCATTCAGCGCATTATCCCCTACACCAAGCTTCACCATCAGCGAAAAGAGAACGCAGAACAGGGCAAGCTGCAGAATTATCATTTCCTCTGCTCCATAAATACCACTTCTGTGTTATTTCCTTCCGACAAGGAGTGTAGATCCCGTCAGCATCAGCCGCTTTCCCTCAGTTTTGGTCATGAACAGTCCGTCATCCGTAGGGATAAGATGCACCTTTTCGTACCCCTTTTTCCTGAGTATATCCACAAACGCCTGCATATCCCCGTACCTTCCCTCCGACATGATGTCGTGGATGGCAAATGTGCCGCCCTTTTTCAGAACCCGAAGCGTTTCAAGCAGCGGTTCCTGCTTGCTGACTCCCGCGATATTGTGATAGACATAGTTGCTGGTGACAGCATCAAAAGTCCCGTCCTCAAAATCCAGGTGTATGGCATCGCCCTGCACAAAGCTTGTATTGTCCACACCCTCCGCTCTTGAGTTGCTCTCGCAGAGCTGTTTTGAGAAGGACGCATATTCCTTTCCCCAGCGGTCGACACCGACCATCCCGGCTTCCGGGTTTCTCTTTGCGCAGGCAATGGTAAGCGCCCCGCTTCCGCAGCCTACATCAAGCCCCGTTCCGCCTTCCGGAAGAATTACATACTCTGCAATTCCCTCGATGATCTGTTTTGACATCCGGCGCTTCCCATTGTAGGAAAACTGATTATAGGCATAAACCGACCACTGCGCTGCCTTCCCGCATGCTGCTGTTCCCAGTCCCAGGACAGCATTTACCCCTATCCTCACCGGTGCAGGAGCGTCCTTTGTCAGTACAAGCGCCGCCGCAAGTCCTGCGCCGAGAGCACCCGTCCCGGCAACGAGCCCATAGATCATTCCCTTTGGAACCCAGTTCTTATAATCCGCCTTCATCATAACCTCCACATATATCAGTTCCGTCGATTAAGCCTATTTCCTTCCGACCAGGGCCGCGGATGATCCCAGTCCCAGCATCTTCGCTTTGGATTTGCTCCCGAAGATCTCCTCTGACGTGTCGATCAGGCGCACCTCCCGATATCCGGCATCCTTCAGCTCTTTCACGAAAGCATCCATGTCCCCGTACATGCCCGGCTTCATATCATCCTGCAGGGCAAACACACCGCCTTTTTTCAGGACGCGGAGACTTTCAAGCAAAAGCGCATGCTTGTCTGACGCATTCATAATGTTATGGTAAACATAATTACTGATGACAGCGTCAAAGGTTTCGTCCGGAAAATCGAGTTTGTTTGCATCTCCACGCTGAAACGAACACCTGTCCCCGACGCCCTCGGACGCAGCATTCCTCTCACAAAGCTGCCTGCTGTAATTCCAGACCGCTCCCCAGTAATCGATGCCGACTGCCCTGCATTCCGGCCATGTCAGTGCCGCACGGATCGTCAAAGGGCCGGATCCGCAGCCCACCTCAAGAAGGGTTCCCTGGCCGTCAAAATCCAGATAGGACAGCAGTACCTGATGAACCCTGCCCATCACTCCCCCGCCTCCAAAGGAGTACTGCTTCCGAATCCACGCAAACCAGCAGGTGACTGCCACCACCGCAGCCAGCAAAACCAGGAAGATCACACCAAGAACGGGCAGACGGAAAACCGCAAATGACAGAAACGCAAGCAACGCTGCCACTGCGATTACGACTCCCAGAATGTAAAACACGGGATTTGACATCCAGTTCCCATACTGTTCTCCATGTGTACCGATTTTGATATTTTTCTGTTCCATAGCCGTAACAGCCTCCTCATCTGAATCTTCTTAACATTTTCCCTGTCTTGTATTTCCTGCCGACTGCAATGACAGTCTGCTTTGCCGTCCGAATCATCTTCCTCTGTCCTGAACCGGTTACCATTGAAAGACTGCCAGCCGGTTATTCATGTTCTTTCCGATGACTGCAAACAGCTTTCCGCGTATGGAGTATTTTTTCATCTCTTCGTTGTAGCTTTTCTCTGAGACCAGTTTCATGCGGGGCTCCAGCTCCAGGTATTCTTTTCCGTTTTTTGTACCCCACCCGAAACTCGCCCTGGTGTGCTTGACCGCATCATGATGGCTTCCGTCCTTTTCCAGGAACGGGGTATGCAGTTCCGCAAGAAGATACCCGTGAGGAAAGCTGTCACACAGCATATTCAGGCAGGTTTTCACCTGCTCCTTTGAGAAGTATTCGAGCACGCCTTCCATGATGACAATGTACATGTCCGACTTTGGGATTCTGCTTGTCCAGAAACCATCCAGGGCATTACCGTCCAGCATCGTGCAGCGGTCACGATCCTCATAAACCTTTCTCCTCCTGTTTACAAATCTTCAAAACAATGTGCACACCCACGCAATCACTGCGGCAGCCGGAATATATATGATGAAATGCAAAAGATGCGTCTTCCAGTTATATCCGAACAGATGCGGCCCCACGATATCCTTCACCTCCGGGTAATAGTGCGGAAAGAACCCAGAGTGGCATAAAAGCACCCAGTCGAAAAAGATGATATCGAATACCTCCATCCCATACAGCATCACAAGAAACCTGACGAAAAAACCCGTAAAACCGAAATGATTCATTATCCCATCCCATGCCCCGAGGAGAAATGCTCCCAGAAATGTAAGGAATGCGATCACGATAATCATCCATCCGATGACATGAGCGCCGGGAAACCGCTCTTTTCTTTGGGGAACCGCTTCTACGATCTCTTTCGGTGCCGAAGAGAAAAACTTCTTATCCTGGATGAACGCCACTCCGCCATACAGAAGGAGAAAGTACGCCGCCATCATCATAAGGGTTGTGATTGCTGTCATTATCATCCCTTCTGCTCCTTTTCCCGAACCCGGATCTTTACAATCCGCATTTTTACGTATCCGTCACATATCCGGATCAGCAGCTTGTGGGCTGCACTGACCTCCTGATAGAGATCCCTGTAACCGCGCATATAGCTTTTCGATGTCACTTCCTCAAAATCTGCACTCCAGGTTTTCAGTTCATCCGGATCTTCCAGGGAGAAAAGCGCGTCCACATCCGTTATCCCCGCCTCCTTCAGCCAGGTCTTTCTCATCATCTTCGCGCCGCGGCTGTTGCAGCTGTCAAACACAATGACAGATCCTGGAAAGCGCCGCGCAATCTTTTGAAGCAGTTCTTTCAGATCCTTAGTCTTGAAATAATAGAATACGCCTGCCGCAAAAAAGACTGCCCCTCCCTTTGCATCCACCTTTTCCATCCAAGAATCATCATTCAGGTCACAGTCAATATTGGCTTCCCTCTCACCGACGGGAAGTAGTTCATTCCGGATGGCGATGACATCCGGCATATCGATGTTGAATCCCAGGCAGCTGCCGTTGTCACATTTCCGGAAGGTATCATCCAGTCCGCATCCAAGGTTCACCACGGCCGCTTTGGGATGATCCTTCAGATAGTCCTTCACCTCTAAGGCAAGGTCATACTGCCTCTGAGCGACTTCAAGTGCCCCGAACAGGCCTGCCGTTGTTTCCATCTTTTTGCCGTTCCTGGCGAAATCGTAATCCAGCATACCGCAGATCTGTTCCGCTTCCGGATCCTGGAACAGATGCGGAAAATGCTCCGAGCAGACTTTCCTCCCATAGAGCGGGATGATCAGCGTTTCCTGTACGGTATTCTTCTCAATATGAAACTTCTTCATTCATGCCTTCCTTTTCGTGTTTTATCGGAAATGCTTCCTCGAAGTTAGACATTCCTGACTCATGGTGCTTTTTATACCCCGCCGCCATGGCGGGGCTGATTCCTGTTTCGGAAAACCATGCATGACCTTCCATCCTGGATGACTGACTTTATTTCCGGCAACGGAAGCAGGCTATCCCTTCCACTGTAGATACTTTCACTTTTCGATATACCGATTCCAGCCGTTTCCTCAGGCTTTGTTCTGTTTCATACGGCGGAGTGAAATACCCTTTCGGTTCGTAGAGATTCCGGATGAACCAGTCCGTCCTTTTACATCCTCCCTGAATATAGAAGCAGCCGCAGAAGGTTCCGCCTTTTTTCAAAACCCTATATGTTTCCCTGTATCCATGCAAAAAAGCGATGTTTTTTCATAATGATTCCTTCCTTTCTTCTAATAACCCTGTGAGACAGTCCATGCTCAGCAGGATGGTTGATGTATTGTGCAAAAGCGCGCTTGTCGCTGGCGGAAGGATTCCAAATGCGCCCAGCACGATCAACGCCCCGTTGAATCCCATGACAAAACGGTAATTCCGGTTGATGCGGCGCATCAGGGCATCGCTTAGGCGCTTCAGCCACACAAGCTCATAGAGGTTCTCCGCCGCTATGGTGACATCCGCCACTTCCCTTGCTATGACGGCCCCACTGCCGACGGCAACTCCCACGTCTGAAAGCGACAGCGCCGGCGTGTCATTGATCCCGTCCCCGATCATCATCACCGTCCTTCCGGCTTCATGCTCCGCATGGATATAGGCGGCCTTGTCTTCCGGCAATACCTCGGCCCTGAAATCATCAATCCCGAGTTCTCCGGCGATCACCTCCGCGATCTTCCGGTTGTCCCCCGTCAGCATGCGGTCTTTGCTTCTTCAGGCTGTTGCAGACCTGATCCTTATGCGCGAAGACGAAATCCAGATCCTGTGACCAGCCGGTATGTCCGGTAATCACCTTCGGGGACAGGCCGCGCTCCCTGAGTTTTTTCTCCAGCTCCACAAGGGACCGCTTCGCCAGGTCATTGTCCTCCGCCAGGGAATTGATAAAGCTGTAGCCGCCGTCCGCCCCAAACCAGATCGTATCGCCGGTAAACAGGTACGCGTCATCAATCAGGTAGACCATGTGCCCCCAGGTATGGCCGGGAACCAGTATCGCTTCTACCTTGATATCATCCAGGAAGAAAACATCCCCGTCCTTCAGCAGCACCTTCCGGTTGTCTGTCTTCACCATCGGCAGCTTATATGCCCCGAATATGACCTTCCTGCGGACTTCCCCGGTCAGGTACCGGTTTTCCGTTTCACTCAGATAGATCGCCGCATCCTGAAACATGCCTGCTGAATCCCTCTCCACGGCACCCACATGGTCCGTGTCCTGGTGCGTGATCAGGATATGCCGGATCGTTCCGGGATCTATCCCCAGCCAGCCCATCTTTTCTTCCAGGCGGTCATAGTTATAGCCGGCGTCAATCATGATCGTCGTGCCGTTTTTCGTATAGAAAAAGATGTTCGCGATCCATTCCCGGACGCAGGAAGCATGTTCGTCAATATGCCCCGTGTTCAGTGGCTTGAAGATCTCCTTACCCCGGTATCCCAGCGACATGACCTTTTTCTGGAAGTTGGAATCTTTTTTTGACATCGTGTCAGTCCTTCCTTACTTCTTTGCAATTACCGTAATCCACGGCTTCGACGGATGATGGTCGGATCTGACTTCAGAGAAATCGGCCGCTATCAGTGCTTCTGTAATCGCTTCCACGGTATGGCACTTCATTCCGCTAATGATGCCCTCAAACTTCAGGCTTACCGCGTCCGTACCGTCGGACTCATTGCAGATCATGAAATATCCGTCCTTTTTCAGTATCTTCGCAACCTGGCCGAAGCACTTTTCCAGACCCGGCCAGAAATAGATGGTCTCAAAAGCCGTGGCAAGGTCGTACTTTTCCTCCGGCAGCTTAAGATCCGATACATCCCCCTGCAAAACAGTGCAGCGCCCGACCTCAATCATGCTGCGGTTATATTCTGTTGCCTTCGCCACGGACAAATCGGAATAATCTACTGCCGTCACATGCGCTTTGGGATATCTTTTCAAGAGTTCTCCTGCGTTCCGTCCGCCACCGCATCCAAGGTCAGCAGCCTCAGCCGGATCCATTTCCGGTAGGTGAGACAGCCCCCAGTCCGCCATCTTTGCATGGCCCGAATTCATTCCATTCAGCATCATCTTTCCAAGAAAGCCCTCCGGTTTTCTTGTCTGGCTTACAAAGTCTTTGTATGTCGTCCATGTAACTGGCTGCCACCACAAAAGGCGTGATCAGCCCCAGCGACAGGATGATCAGCATCAGGAAATCGGATGCGGTGACAGTCCCCGTCATGTAGAATGATATACCGAAAGGCAGAAGGGGAAGCAGTGTGGCCGGCATCAGTACAAGGGCCGCATTCTGGTAGACATTGCATCGCCGCATCCATTCGATAAAGCAATCCGCACCTTCCTGCGCCGCTATGACAAATTTTTCATAGCTCGTTTTCGCCTTTCCGAAAGCCTTGATGACCTCGATGCCGCCGATGTATTCCACGGCGGTGTCATTCAGTGCCTTGGTCTTGACAACTGTGTTCTGGTAGCTTTCCCCGCTCCCCCTCATCATCAGCATGAAGAACAACGCTCCGACCGGGACGGTAACCAGAGACAGAAGCGCCAGCCTCCAGTCGATCCGGAGCATGTACGCGAAGATCACAAACGGGATGATCAGGTTGGAAGTGAATTCCGGAATCAAATGCGCGAGCGTCGTCTCGATGGAATCCACCCGCTCCACGATGATGTTCTTATAGGTCCCCGAAGACTCGTCGAGTACATCGCCCAGCGGCATTCTGGCCAGTTTCTTTGTGAGCTTTCTCCGGATATTAGCCAGTACTTCAAACGTCGCCTTATGCGACATGGTAGTAGATGCCGCATGAAACAGCCGGTCCAGTACAAAGAACAGTGCCATCCACAGGCACTGCATCAGGCAGTAATTCATGTCTGCCGTCTTCTCCAGCAGTCCCCTGACGATATTCGCCATGAAAACATAAGGGATAAAGCCGCAAAGGACGCTGCATACCGCAAGAAGCACACTGAAGACATAGCTGCTCTTTTTACTGCCTGCAAATTCCAAGATCCAGCCCAGAGTGCCCCGCTTTTTGGTTTTATTGTTCTGCTTTTGTTTGTCCATATGGTTTCAACCTCCTCGCTATTGTTAGGTTCATCTAACTCATAGTCGTAAAAAACGCCCTCTCTGGAATCACCCCGGAAGGCGTCAATACCCGAAGAACTCTTTCCAGCCTTTGGAGAAGAAACAGTCAAGCGTTTGTGCGTAATGCATGGCTTCTTCTCGTGTAAAGCCATGTTCCACTGTCTGAAACACAGCACTGACATTGACTGTGACCAGTAAATGAAGCTCCTCCTTTCTGAAGTCCCGGATCTTCATTCCCTGTTTTTTCAGCTGTTTCATGAATGATAATGTTGTCTCTTCCTCGATCACGGCCAGATCATGCAGAAAGGACTCATACTTTGTTCCCTGCGACTTACAGATAGTAAGCTGAAAGGCTTCCAGATGATCATAGATATACCCGATCGCCAAAGATGCATCCTGGCCGTTTTCCCACATGCTCAGGTCTCCAGTGTCTACAAGGCCCCTCTGCTCTTCCTCTTCCTGGCGGTATAGCGTAATCAGGCCCTGGCATGCAGGCTCTACAAGGGCGGAAAACATCTCTTCCTTGGATGCAAAATGCTTGTAAAGACCGGAAGCACTCATTCCTGCTGCGGAAGCGATCCTCCTCATGGAAGCATCCATAAAGCCATACTTCAGAAATTCTTCCGTTGCAGCGGAAAGAATCTTTCCATGATGGTATTCCTTATCCCGTGTCATAAAGTCTCCCTGCTCACAATAAACAACCTTCCCACTGGAATTCTGTCTTCCACATGATAGGCGAATAAGCGAACGCTGTTCTCTTATTTTCAAAGAGTACACCGTTCGCTTATTTTTGTCAAGCAGTTTTCAGATGCTGTTTTTAATCCCTGTTTTCAACCAATCTGATCTGTTTCTCAGATGGATACGATCGTCAGCGATTCTCACTGATATACTTCTTGATTGCAGCAAAACTTTCCCTACTGATATCATGCTCGATCCGGCATGCATCCTCTAACGCGATCTTCTCATCTACCCCAAGACGGATGAGCCATTCCGAAAGAACCTGATGCCGCTCATAGATCATGGAAGCAATCTTCATGCCATCCTCTGTCAGGTGGATATACCCTTCAGGATCAATCGTAATAAGCCCACACGTATTCAGATTCTTCATCGCGACGCATATGCTGGACTTGCGGTATCCGGTATAATTCACTACATCTATGCTCCGGACAACCGGCTTTTGAGTGCTAAGGACAAGTATCGCTTCCAGATAGTTTTCTGCAGACTCTGAAATATTCATAATAGAATCTTCCCCTTTCTCTGATCCTTTTTTGTATTATCCCAATGCCACATCCAGTGCCATCATGACGCTGAAGCCGACCGCAAAAGATACGACACCTATGTTGGAATGCTCTCCAGCAGACATCTCCGGAATGAGTTCCTCCACAACAACGTAAAGCATCGCCCCGGCCGCAAAGGACAGAAGATATGGCATGGCAGGTACAACCAGTCCTGCGACGATCACAGTCAACGCACCGAAAACCGGTTCTACCGCGCCTGACATGACACCCAGCCAGAATGATTTTTGTTTACTCTTCCCCTCTGTATAGAGCGGCATGGAAATGATCGCCCCTTCAGGAAAGTTCTGAATGGCAATCCCGAGTGAAAGAGCCATAGCCCCTCCAGCCGTAATGTCACCAGAACCGCTGACCATGCCTGCAAAAACAACTCCTACTGCCATTCCTTCGGGAATATTGTGAAGCGTGACGGCCAGAACCATCATGGCAGTTCTCGTCAGATGGTTTTTGGGTCCTTCCACCTGATTGATGTTCCTGTGCAGATGCGGGACGACATGATCAAGAAGGAGCAAAAAGAGTATTCCAAGCCAGAAGCCGATGAATGCCGGAAGAAAAGCAAGCTGATTCATACTCTCCGATTGATCGATTGCCGGATTGAGAAGGCTCCAGATGGAAGCCGCTGTCATCACGCCGGCAGCAAATCCTGTCAGGGCCCGCTGGACACCGGCCTTCAGTTCATTTTTCAGTAGAAATACACAGGATGATCCCGCGGCAGTTCCTGCAAATGGAATCATCAGCCCCAATAGTACTGTTTTCATTCTTTCCCTGCACAATCCTCAATTTCATAGGCAGTTATATTGTTAGTTTTAACTAACTGACACATCAAAAAAAGAGCGTCCCTTCTTTCTGTCCTGAACCTTCCTGTTGGTTAGTTTGCGCTAACTTTCGATACTAGTATATTCCATACTCTGCGGAAATCAAGACAAAAATGAAATCCGTGCAAAAGAAAACAAATGGCACAGTTTGTTGACATGGTGTCATAACGCTGTAATTGTAATGACTGTCATGTTCGTCATCTCTTCAAAAAATCAAGCACCGCCTGATTAAACTCTTCCAGCTTCTTCATCGCTGATCTGCTGCTTGAATCGTCTCCTCGTTCGGAACATGACACTTACTCCCTCGAAAGATCACGGCCGTTTTCCGCTCCTGCCTTTTCAAACCTTCTTCTTATACCCACAGTCACAATACGGTCCGCCGGATGCCAGCGTATACTCCCTCACAAAACTGGAAACCCCGCCTGTCTCACTCATCGCATAATCAAAACGGCACATGGCAGGAACATATTCGTATAGTCTCAGCTTCTTCATCAGCGTACAGATGCCGCAGTGTGTAAACCTTGCCTCATATCCGCTGCCGTCCTCATATGGCAGAAACTCCATATTCCATGAGTATGGATTCTTGTCTGCCGCTTTTAATGCTGCAGTCTCTTCCATACTCTCGATATCATTATCCGTAAACTTGTTCTTTCCGCTCATCCTGCAGAACAGTTTCATTAAACCTGTCATCATGGATTCCCGGTAATAATCTGCTGCCTTCTCTACGGATGGCTTCCTGGGCATCTTCATTAAAAAGGCTGAGAACATCGCGCAGCTGACAATGTTCATTTTGAACCGGTCTTCCTTCTCAAACTCCGGAAGCCTGGAAATGATCTTTGCGTACCTGACCTTCGCTTTCGCTGTTATGTCTTTCGCTGTACTGGTATCATAGCCAAGCACCTCCCTCAGGTGCTTGTTGAATGATCCCGAAAACAGTAGCCACATGCCTGCCGGCATTCCTGCATACTTCATATCTTTTCTTCTCCTGTTCGCACTCTCATATGGTCTTCTTCCTGCTGATCAGAAATCCTCCTTCATCTGTTACTGTCGCATACTCAGCTGCGATCGGATTCTTATCCCCAACAACAAGATAATCGCATACATTGCTGTTGCCGCATGTGCCGCAGCGGATCAGCTTTCCATGGAGTTCTTCTATTCCAAAGAAATCGCAGTTGCATAAGAGCGGCAGGACATGAAGCAGATCATGCTTCTTCGCGAATTCCGCATTCGGACACTGTGTAAAATGATACCTCGCAGCATGATGCTCCCTGTCATAAGGTTCATTCACATTGAGAAACCCTGCCGGATATTTCACCGCATCCTTCCTGTCGCGCTCTCCCACCTTCTGGAAAATCTTATCTATCAGCCACATGTTTCCGTTCCGGTTTAGATCAAAGACCTTCCCAAGCTTTGTGAACGGCTCCATGAACAGGGTCTGTACAAACCCCTGCAGTTCCTTTATCGGCGGCTGATCGGGAAGTGCCGGATAAAGTGCAAAGATCAGCAGTCCGCCATAGATGGCGTTTGCATGTCCGTTTTTCTTCCCCCCGTAATCGGACAGATCGAAGAGCCAGGAATTATATGTTTTCCTGGTCTTCCTCCATATCCTGACGGCTTCTTCTTTTCCGTAACGCTCCAGCAGCCATTTTATAGCCGGCTTACGGTATGGTAGCTCATTAATCTGTAAGTGATTCATATTCCCTTCTTTCTCTCGAATTCGCTTTCGTGTTCCAGCAAGATTGTCTTTATATTCAGGCACCGGCCCGGATCTCTTATTAAGTTCCTTCTCTACGGCGTTCAGCGTCTCGAAAAACCAGTGTTTGGCTACAGCCGGCCCCATCAACGGCAACCCGAATACATTCCATTCGAACATATCTTGAAAAACAATGTTGTTAATGCTATCGTCTGCATATACCAACCGAAATCAAAAAAGCGTTTGCAAATACATCTATCAAAATGGTTTTGCTATGATTATGGTTACCAAGCGTTCCGTCGCGCTCTGCTATTATACTCAGAATAAGATTTCTCTTGGATACTGTGAACAGATTGCAGAGATGACCAAGGAATCCTTTATCCGCTATCTTGGAGAGAACGGAATCTCAATTTTCCAGTTTGATGATGAACAGGAATTCATGGAGGAGATGAAGAATGCTTAGACCTTCACAGGTGCAATTCTACGCAAAGAAAGCGGAAAACAAGAATTATCGGTTTCGTTCATGGCTGAAAATGCATGCGGATCCGGATGACCTGGATGCGCAGTTTCTCCGGCTTCACAAAGAACTGTTTTCCGGGTATGACTGCAGCAGATGCAGGAACTGCTGCAAGCACTATTGCGGAACCATCCCTGCAGAAGATGTGGAAAGAGATGCCGAACACCTGCATATGTCCGCTGATGCGTTTGTCGAGAAGTATCTCGATTCCCCGGCTGACCAGGAAACCGGCAGCTATAATACGAAGCACAAGCCCTGTGATTTCCTGGATGATCAGGAGAATTGTATTCTTGGGGACTGTGTTCCGCAAAACTGCCTGGACTATCCCTATACAGACAAGCCGGACAGAATGGAAAGTCTGCTTTCTTTTCTGGAGACGGTTGCTGTATGCCCGGTTGCTTATGAGATCTGTGAAAGATTGAAAGGCCATTATGGTTTTCAATGACCTTTCATCTTCCACAAAGATATGTGTTCGAACTCATAAGCTATACGGTATATCTTATGTCCTTTGATTACGCAACGCCTTTATTGTCTGCATGTCCGAATTCAAAATAAACTGGTTCTTTTCTTCATCAGAAAGACGAGATGGCTCCACTCCTTTCTGTTTGGCATACTTCACCAATGCAGAATAATCAATCCTTACTCGATGAAGCTCCTTTGGAACAACTACAGGCCGGGTATTCTTTAAGGACTCTCTATATTTCCTCATCCGTCCATTCATAAGTGTACTCCTCTAAGATATTTTTCGCCTGGACATCCTCCAGAATAAAATGGTAATCATGCAACATCCCAATGTATGTTACACCAAAAGTCTCAATATAATGATGAAGCAGTTTCTCATTTGCCGCGAATCCATAGAATTCTCCGCCATATCCATACTGATTAGATCGATCCGATGTTATGCAAACAGATGTCCTCCGATGCCAATATACTTCTTCTCGTCATTCAAAAGAGGATTACTCTCAGGATTTGCACAGATCCAGTCCACATATGCACATCCAGCATCTTTATTGTCTTTCATGGCCACAAGGCCCTGTATATCCATTGTTCCCTTAATAACCAACGCAAATATCTCATACTCTCCAGCTAACTTAGCCCAGTTCGTATACCATCCATTTCTACTGTTATAGTTTTGCAGAAAGGATTTCCTCTTTATGCGGACTACCTCCGTATCGACCATCTCGCCTGTTTTTGCAAGCCTTAAACATGGTGTGATTTCATCCACCCATACGGTTATCATCCTGTTCTGTCTCCTTCCTTTGTTGGTACAAAATAATTATATTCTGTTTCATAAGCCCTGACAAGATTACACTGTATTGATCACTCTTCAACAATAATCCAAAAGCATAATCGTGTGTATATAGTGTATTATTATGCAGCCCCGTTTTACCCGGAGCTGCACAAAACAAGGTATTGAACGCCGAATTCTTCCCACAAAAATTCTATAGTTTACTTTGTGTTACGCCATTTCATGTCCTGTTATTCCATGTTATCAGATCCAAGCCGCCCACTGGTTTTCAGATGATTCGCGGCATCGGATAACACCATATAACACTTTGCAATACCATATGATAACTTTATATATTCACAGGGTGTCCAGGGTTCGAGCCCCTGAGGGTGCACGGAGGGAGTACCGATTTTACGCAGAAGGCGTGGGGTTGGTGCTTCTTTTTTGTATTCGTTCAGCACCCCCTGGAACTGATTGAAACGCAGGACGACCTCCATCCTGGCATTCAACACTTCAGGGTACTTCTTTGTCAACCAGGCCGGAGGGGTGGCGGAAGGAGTCCCAAAGATCACCTGCCTAAGATCCCATCGTCAAGGCCATCGTCAAGTGACTGCGTTGGTTGACTGATTTGGCTGAGTTGTAATCCGGGGGGATAAAAAAAACATCGAATATCCAGTCCTGTTGTTGTATAATATTCAATGATAACATGGTGGGAGAGGTTCCATATTCATTATCTGAGTAATGAGAAAGAGAGGATCATTATGAAAAAACTAATTGCATGTGCTCTTGCTTCCTGCATGCTGCTGAGCGGCACCGTTGTATTTGCGGATGAGACAGAAGCCATAACAAGCCTGAACTGGGAAGACTTCGTTGCGATCAATGAAGCATCGGACAACGATGTGATCTCCCAGGGTGATTTCGTGACGTTCGACGAAATCGCCTGCAAGATGTGGGTTCCGAATGTGATGAAGGAAGTTGAGCTTACGGATGAGGACAAGGAAGCCGGTTATATCGGTTACTATTCCACAGACGATCAGGACGGTGTTGCGGCGGTCATGTACGTGAATATGGATGGCATGGAGCTCGCGGATTATGCGAAGGAACTGGAAGGGATGGACGACGTTGAGAACATCGAGATGATGACGCTCAACGGATTTGATGCCGTCTCCTACGATCTTCCTGAAAAGGATACAACCTGCGTTTCACTTGCGACAGAGGCCGGCTATATTCTGGAGTTCAGCTTTGCCCCGATGTCTGACGAGGGTTTCCAGACGGTCATCGCGTTCATGGGCGCCTCCATTCAGCCGGAGGACGCAGAAGAATCCACCGAGGCAGCTTCCTGAGTTCTCTTACGGATAAACAACTGTAAATCCGTTTATTATGAAAAAGGCGGAATCTTCCCACAAACTTGTGGGAAGGTTTTTTTGATTGCAGCATTCCTCGCTGACAGGGATAGTTTATTCACAGTGTCAACATAGAAGGCAAAGCGCTCAATCGTTCCGATCACATCCGCTCCGCGGTCATCGTGTTTTGCCACAATCTCCTTGTATGTATCCCAGATCAGTGTCTCAACATTGTCTCCCGGCATAACCTCCATCAGGCTGACGGGATGTGGGCTACTTTACGAGATGCTTCAAGAAGCACAAGGGCATGACGCCCTCACAGTTTATGAAACAACGCTTCTGAAGCGCTCCTGATTGCGGATTATGCTGCCAGATCAGCTGCCGCTTCTTCGAAGTATTCCTTCATCATCCCGTCCAGCTTCTCTGTGTCAAAATAATCCTGGAAGGAAGGAATCCCTTCCTCCACTCCGGCAAGAGAAACCAGAGCGTCGACAAGGAGATCGGATTCCGGCGCAATCGGCAGATCGATCCTGCATCCGCCCTCCACCGAAGCGAATGCGTCATCTGTCAGCTGCCACTGGCAGCTTGACATCAGATAGGTAAAGCCCATCGCATCGCTTCCTACCTGGATGCAGCAGGATCCCCCGCTGGAGGGCTCCCCGATCAATGCCGCTCCGGCTTCCTGAATGATGATCGGGAACAGATTGCCGCAGGAGAACGCATGGCGGGTTACCAGCACACCATAGTGGAAGTCATATTTCAGCTCCTGATCCTTCTCATCATAAACTCCGTCAAAGTTGGTGTCGGCATCAAAGGTTAATATCATCCGCTGGCCGGTCAGCCGCTGAATTCCATACAGCTGATTCTGGCCGGTGGTGACTGCAAGAATCGCCATCATGACATCCGGGCTTCCTCCCGAATTGCAGCTCAGATCAAAGATCACATTTTCAATCTCCGGATTCTCGGATGCTTTCTGCAGGCCTGTGAGAACAATGCCCAGACAATCCTGCGGAAATGCTCCCGTCCCGCTGTAGTAGTCTGCCCATGCCTTTTCATCCGGCATAAAGCCGTCCAGGCGGATAATCGCCGTGCTGCCGGATTCCAGATAGGTGTTGTACCCCCATTGTGCGCCGCGCTGCGGTTCAATCAGCATGTGCAGAATCTGTTTCAGCATCGACGGGCTTTGTACAATGTCCCCAATGTAATCCAGACCGGTTTTTCCTATGTCTTCCTCATTGCCCGCTGCCAAAGCCACGGCGCCTCCGGTAAATGAGGTATGTCCATCACTGAGGTAAATCGTAAACAACTCATTCATACCGGAGAGATAGTCTGAAACCTTCTCAGAAAGCAGACGTTTCCGGATCGATTCTCCTTTCTCGCCAAGGTCGGTCAGCGCCTGATCCAGGCCCTTTTCGGCGAGCGCACTGTCCAGCATGCAGATACCCGGATGGCCAAAGAAATAATCAAGGTTGAAGCACAGATCTGCATAGCACTGCTTCACCAGGTCATCCGGCCGCCCGGCACCATTGAGCAGATCCTGCAGGAATTCAGAATCCATAAAGCCTGCCAGCGGCTGGCCGCTCAGAGATACTTTCTGTGCATACAGGCATTCCCCATTGTAGAGCATGTGATTGGTTGCGATATCCGTCATCATATTGGACAGCGTGGAGACAGGAAGGAAGATATCGTCCTTGTCTACATACATCTGAATCCCGTATTTCGCGAAGTCGAGCGTAACCGGCTGAGCCGCATCCTCGAATTCCACATTGGAGATTCTCACAAATGACGTAGCGGTATCCTTCCATCCGAGCGCTTCATGCTCAAGCGGGAGCGGCAGATCAAAAAAGCGGCACCAGTCCTCCACATAGATGGTCCCGGCCGCAGGATCACACTGCAGCTGTGCCCCGCACCAGTTCTCCATCGTGACGGTTCCATCTTCATTTTCCCGAAGAGTCAAACTTTGCGCCTTCATGTATTCCGAATACGCATTCAGTCCCAGATAAGGCACGTTCGGCGTCTCTTCATAAAAGCGCAGCGCCAGCTCCCCATCTTCTTTCCCTTCCCGGATCACCGGGGTGAGCTTCTCCTCATACTGCGTGCCTTCTTCTGTTCCGGCCGCCATAACGGTTCCGGACAGGGAGATCAGACACAAAGCCGCAAAGGCGGCAGTGATCTGTTTCTTCATACCCTCTTCTCTCTTTCTGTTGACTGTCTTACTCCTTCGTTACGCATCCGCACAGGCTACGTTTGGATGGTTCTATTATAGCAAAAACAGGCCCATTTGGGCCTGTTTTCAATCCTCAAAATGATGCTCTGTTCTCTGTTCTGGTAACATCTGTTCTGAATACGGCCATGCGGCTACGCGCAGGTACACCGATGGTGTACGCGAATCGCATTAATACCGGCTTGTTTTGGTAGAGCCGTCCGAATAAGTCGTGATGGTGGTTCCGTGGCCGCTGCCATCGCAGTCATCCACATTCTGTGTACTCACAGCTGTTTTGCCGGACTTTTTGCGCCTTCCGGACCCGCCGCCGGAAGAAGACGCCTCTGCGGCGGCTGCCGCCGCTGCCGCAGCTTCTGCTTCCTTGCGCTGGATCTCTGCATCATTCAGCGCAACAGCCTGTTCTGCTTCCTCTTTCTCCTCCGTCAGATAAGTTCCTTTCACAAAGCCTTCCTTCGCCGGTGCGGCGGCTTCTGCCTCCGACACTGTCTCCGTCTCCTCCACAGACGTTTCCGCCTCCGGCGCATCCAGCCGTACATGATACCAGCCATTCAGCTCACCGAGCACGGTCAGCGCATCTCCGCGGTCCGCAAACGCAATCGTGTCGCTGTCTGCATTCGCCTCTGCGCGCACTCTGACCGTATCAATCAGGTACATCACCTCCGGCTTGTCAAAGACCGCCTCCGTCATCTGCTCTGTCTCCGTCTCCGGTGTATCCGCCTGCACCGCCGCCGGAAGCAGGAGTGCTCCTGCCAATACCAGCGCCGTCATGCCTCTCCAACTTTTCCGTATACGCATCTTTCTGTCTCCTTCTCCTGTCTGTCCGTGACACCTGCGGCCTTCTGACCGTCAAAGGTGCTCATATTGTCTGCCGGTACCGGATTAAACCGGATTCAAACCGCCTTTTCCCACACTTTTGTATAATGAGTATAGCGCGGGTCGGATGCGTCCGCCGGAATGCGGAACCAGTTCATCGCACCGCCTTTTGTCCGGTCAAGGTTCGAATCGAACACCATCCAAACCCCATCCACATATGCCTCAACCCAGGCATGCGACTGCTTTTTCCCGCTGAACGCATCCGTCTGACCGATCACCATCTTCGTCGGACAGCCGGCCGCGCGCTTGATCAGGTACGCCAGAGCCGCTGCCTCATGGAAGCAGGTTCCCTTGCGCTTCTTCATCATCGTGTAAGCAGCGCTCCGCAGGTTCTTGTCACTGAGCATATGATCCCGCGCCGCTTCAATGAATGCGCTGTCCGCTCTTTGCGCAAAGGCAAAGCTTCGGTCGGCATACTGCAGGATCCGCTCCAGCCTGGCGGCCTTGTCCTTTTTGCTGATCTTCTTCGTCTGCTTTTTGATGATTTTGTCCGCCTGTTTTTTTACCTTCGACGCGGAAACCCCTGCCGCCTGAGCGCTCGCACCAAAGCCGCACAGACATACCGCAGTCAACAGAAACATACATACGCTGAGTATCAGCGATCTTCGACTCCTCAACCCTTTCATGAATACCATCTCCTTGTCATCCTACCAGAATATAACCGCCGCAATTCCTGGGATTGTATGCTTTCGCATACGTTCCGGAAGAAGAAAACATAAAATGATCCAGCAGCTGGCGTACAGTCAGGTGGACGTTCTTCCGCTTTCCTCTGTGGGCAGTCCCGTTTACGCTGGCATTCGGATTGATATAGGTCACTGTTCCGTCACTGTTCAACTGTACGAGCACAATTGCATGTCTCCACTGTGCTATCTGAATATTATTCCACGACCCTCTCTTTGTCAATACAATAACAGGCTTGCCGGCAGCCAGATGCGCGCTGATCTCCCGCTCTGCCGTGTCCGCCTGATAAACCGGCACATATTTAACCGGAATCCCCATATCTCTGAGAATCTGTGCCGACAGGTAGAGCGTATGCGCCTGCCGCTTATGACGCATCAAATGCAGCTGCGCAAGTGCGTATCGCTCACTGTACGGAACGCTGGCATCTGCGTCCAGAATCTCAGTCGGAGAGACCCGCATCCCGAATCCGGATGCCGCAATGGCCGTCGCAGTCAGCACACAGTAAAACTTTGCGCCGACCGAGGAAAACCGGCCATTTTTATAATTCCTGTTCTGTCTGTAATGTAAATAGGTGCGGATGGTTCCATCGGGTGCCTGTACAGTAACCGTACCCGGCGTCCTGGATCTTTTCCTGGACCTTGCGAAGATGTCCGTCTGGACACAACACATACACAACACTGCAGCAAGCAGCAGGCTGAGCAGCTGCTTTTGGATTCTTCTTGTTTTCATACGCTGATCCGTCTTTTTCTTTTGATGTCTTCCTTCAAGAAGCTTTCCTTTGATCTGTTTCTTCCGCGCTCACAGCAGGCATTTTCCTATGCCATGAGGCTGGGATCCCACGGTGTGTTCTCAATGACAAAAACATAGCTTTTCTTTTTGCTGTTCACCTCTGTCCCAACCAGGAACCCGTTCGCATAATAATAATACTGGTAATACTCTTCCCCGTCGCTGCAGCCGCCTTCGGTCCAGGTATGAAGCACCGTCCCCAACAGCCCCTGTACCTTGGAGAAGGGTTTCTTTTTTGTGCTGACACTTTCCTTGCAGTACCGGTTCAGCAGCCTGGTCTTGGAACGGTTCAGCCTTCCATTGGAGTTATAGTAATAGAACTTATTGCCGAACATCCATGCGCCGATATATGCACGGCCGTCTTCACGAAGGCGATAGCTTTTCCCCCGTACCTTATAGGTTGTGCCGCGGACTTTATTGCCGCTTTTATCCGTCACATACCAGCTGCCATTGTCAAAAACCGCTTTTTTCTTCTGAACCTTGCCGTTTTTGTAGTATGTTTCCCCGATAAATCCCGTCACCTTGCCCGCTGTGTCAGCGGCATGGCTCTGTACCGGCATCACCCAAAAAAGGACGCAAAAAAGCACGGCAAAGATTGCAGCCTCTGCCATGAAGTGCCTGGTTGCCTGTCTCATCCGGTCTCTCCTTTCTCATTTCCCCTGCACATAATCTTATCACTTGCATCAATAACATACAACCGTTTTGCTTCCCAGATAAATCTCCCATGAAGCAGTATCTGGCAGCTTTTCTGTCTTCTCCGCAGGCAGGTACAGAACAAATCCTTCCTTCCCGTCCTTACGGTGCAGCGGCATCGCTTCATACAGGCTGCCGTCGCCCGGTGCGGCAAAGATCCTCTCGCCGCTCTTCGGCGCCTTCTCCAGCACACCCTCAATCCGGCTGTAATAAGGATTCGCATCCTCCAAAGCACTTGTCATCTCCGCGTTAATCTGTGACAGTTCTTCCCTCGCTGTCTCCTCTGTCAGATCTGTAAGCGGCATTGCCTCAAGAACCGGCGGACGCTCTGCGATCTCAGGCAGGAACCGCTCCGCGCGCAGGAATACGGCCGCACTTGCATCGCACTCATACAGATCCGTCAGCGTATAGGGAGTTCCTCTGGTAAAGAACGCACTTTCAAATGCTTCTGCCAAAAACGGAAGAATTGCATTTCCGAAGGAATCCCGGTACATGACCAGGCTGCCTCCCGCTCCGCCGGAAACCGTATGAATGTAATAGTCAAATGTACTCTCCACCTCATCCACGTATCCATAAGACGGAGACGGATCGTAATAAACCTCCTCCTCCGGCCTGGCCGCCGCCGGGTAGAGCATTCGTTCCAGGTCTCCCGAAAAGTCCTTCCGTACGACATACTCCGCGGATCCGTAGTCCTTCCCTGAAATGTGCAGCCGGGACAGGATCTCCTTCGCGGCGATTGCCGCTCCTTCCGCAGTCCAGTGAGAATCTGTCCTGTGATACAGCTCCGGAAGCGCCCTGGCCTCACCGTTTTCTTTTGCCTCCTTCAGCCGCTCGCTCAGATCCAGCCATGCAACCTGCTCCTGCTCCATGAAGGAGGCCAGGCGGGTGCGGTTTGACTGCCCGGATGCATGCGGCCGGAGATAATACGGCATATGCTCCGGATAGATCGTTGCCTTGTTCGGCGCAAGCGCAAAGAGATAATCGATCCCGAAAAGACTGCAGTAATTCTGTGTCATGGCAGCAGTGTGCGCAATATCATACAGTGCCCTGTCTGTCATGAGATCCGTTCCCTGGTAATCTGCGAGGCTGTCCCGGTAATACAGCCACCCGTCGGTGCCCTGTATCACCTGATCTGACGCAGACTCATGAAAAAGAGCAGAATACAGCTTCGCATTTGCCGTGACCAGCTCCTGACGAAATGCAAAATGCTCCTGAAACCAGTCTCCCGCCTGCTGCAGATATTCCAGGTTCACTCCGCCGTCCGCCGTGGTGACGGACGGGAAACCGGTCATGTCCGCGCGCTCCCCCGCGCCGCTGTGCTTTCCCAACGCCAGTCCTGCGAACGGAACCAGGCACAGAAGCAGGAACAGAACAATATAGAGATAGTCTGTCATCCTGTCCGAAGGCTTTCCGGATTCCTTCGGATTCGTCTGTACTCCCTCTCCTGATCGCATCAATCACATCTCCTGTTTTCAAACAATATCACACAGTGGTGTCTTGGTTGTAATCTTTATGTTCCGGCCAGGTCAAAACCGGAAATAGATGAAGGGATTGTAGGTCCCTTGCGCGAGATTCAGCATGCAGGCAGCCAAAGCCGCAAGGCTGGCCACAGAAGTCGCCGCCGGATACCATCTCTTCCCGCTCACCAGCCGGCGGACCGGCAGACACGCAGCCGTGCCCGCAAGCAGCGCCATAATCCGGGATGGGGTCAGGACTGACCAAAGCAAAGCCCCGGCGGCTGCATCCGGCTGCCGGAAGGCTGTGAACATCTTCGCTGCCATCCCAAACCCCTGCTGCAGTGTGTCTGCGCGGAAGAACACGAATCCCACCATCACCGCTATGATCGTGTAGAGGTGAAGAAGTTCTTTCTTCAGAACCACCCGGAGCCCGCTGCCGGAATCGGAGCCGCTTCGGCTGCCGGTCCCTCCCGATTGTGCGGCCAGGGCATGCCTTCCCGAAACCATGCTTTCCGCCATCAGCAGCATTCCATGATAGAATCCCCAGAACAGGAAAGTCAGATTGGCTCCATGCCAGATACCGCAGGTCAGGAATACCGCAAACTTATTCAAGATCGTGCGCAGGCGCCCTTTCCGGTTCCCCCCCAGCGGAATATAGAGATACTCCCGCAGCCAGGTCGACAGCGAGATATGCCATCTGTGCCAGAATTCCGTGATCGAACCGGCAGCATAGGGGTACTGAAAGTTCTCCCGGAAATGAAATCCGAACATTCTGCCCATCCCGATCGCCATATCGGAATATCCGCTGAAATCAAAATAGATCTGCATCAAATAGGCAAAAGCCGCCAGCCAGGCAGAGGGCATATAGATCTGCGCGGCAGAAGCGCCGAACAAGGTATCTGCGATCAGGCCGCAGGAATTCGCGATCAGAACCTTCTTGGCCAGGCCGCAGATCAACCTCCGGATTCCTGCAGCCGTCTCCTCCCCGGTAATGCGCCGGCTCAAGATCTCACTCTCGATATCCCGGTACTTCACGATCGGTCCCGCGATCAGCTGCGGGAAGAATGAGATATAGAGCATCAGATCAAAAAAGTTCTTCTGCACCTTGCAGCTGCCCCGGTATACGTCGATGACGTAGGACAACGCCTGAAACGTGTAAAAGGAAATGCCGATCGGCAGAGGAATCGCCGGGACCGGAAGACGCAGGTGAAGCAGTGCATTTACCAGCTGAACCAGGAATCCTGCGTACTTGAACAGAACAAGAAGTCCGAGGTTCATGATCACAGCACAGATCAGAAAGAACCTGCTCTTTGGGCTGCCTGCCGTCAGAAGTGCAAGGATCCAGTTCATCAGTCCGCTGGCCAGAAGAAGAATCACATAGACCGGCTCTCCGTATGCATAGAACAGAATACTGGCAGCGAGCAGGATCGCATTCTTCCAGCGCACAGATGGAAGAATCAACTGTGCCAGCCATACCGCCGGCAGAAAGATGCAGATAAATACAAGCGAGCTGAATACCATGGTTGACTTTGCCTCATCTTTGTCGTTTCCTGCTCAGAAGCGCCCGGTTCACCCGGTGCATCCTGCGAATCAGAAGGCTGCGCGCCGCATAAAAGCAGGAATGTTTCATATCATAACACAATTTCCGGCGCTCTGTTCCTTTTTTTGCATATTATCTGACAACTCTATAAATTTTGCGAACATCTAATTCATTTTTTGATCGAACAGGTGGTTTGCTCAGGCATTCTTCACAAAAATAGATTGCTCCCTGTGTTTTTTGTGATATTCCCACGCGTCCTGAAGCCTCTTTCCGCAGTCCGGGTTTTCCACATTCACCCGGATCCAAGTTCTGCGTGAAGTGGACTTATTCACGGATTTATCCACATTATCCACAAAAAAGTGCTCTGAATATCGGTGAATTCCCACTTTGCAGAAGGGATAGGTTCCTTTTGTTGAAAAATGATAAAAATTGCGAACCTGAGAAAAAAACACATTTTGGACTTGACAATCGAAGAATAAGTGAATTGACAAAATTGTCTGATATTTCGGTCCGCCAGATCCATCGTACCGATATCCGTCCGTCCTTTGTCCGTTTTTGTATATATTAACGGGAGCGAATCCGAAGATCCGCTCCCTTATCATCTCTTGTTTTATCAGATCATACCAGGCGAACCGCAGCTACCGGACTCCTGTAATTGTAGGAGCTGATCTTGATTCCGGTTTCCGGATTGCTGGCGTGTACCACGGAACCTCCGCCGATGTACAGAGCCACATGTCCGATTCCGCCGCCATTGTCATAGAACAGCAGGTCACCCGGCTGAAGGTCGCTCAGGGATACCGGTGTTCCGCATCCGCTCTGGGCCGCCGCGTTATGCGGAAGGCCTACTCCGAAGTTTGCGTAAACTGCCATCGTGAATCCGGAGCAGTCCGCACCGCCTGTCAGGCTCGCTCCGCCGTATACGTACGGGTTGCCGACGAACTGGGTCGCATATGCCGCAACCTGCGCTCCAAGGCCGGAGCCTGAGGACTCTGAGGTCACCGCTGCCTCGGTCTGAGGTGCCTCGGTCTGAGGCGCTTCTGTCTGAGCCGCTTCTGTCTGCGTTACCGTAGTTTCCGCCGCCGTTGTCTCTGTCGTTGCTGCTGTTGTTTCAGTCGCCGCTGTCTCTACCGACGCGACTGTCTGTGTAGAACCGCAAGCCGCAAGGTAGGCATTGTAGGCATCGATCGCCGCATTTGCCTTCGCAGTCGCATCCGCCTCATCCGTCGCCGTCATGGCTGCGTCCTGTGCTGTCAGGTAAGCCTGGTACAGAGCATCCACATCGCCGGAAGAAGTCGTTGTCGTCTGCGTGGAAGGATCCGTATAAGTCGGATCCGTGTAAGTCGGATCGGTATAGGTTGTATCCGCGGAAGAAGAATCCGTTGAAGCTGCAGCGGCTTCCTGTTCTGCGAGGTACGCTGCATACTGTGCTTCCTGTTCTGCGAGGTATGCCTCATACTGTGCTTCCTGCTCGGCAACTGCCGCCAGGTACTCCTGCTCCTCACGCTCAGACTGTTCCTGAACCGTCTCACCGGTCGGATAAACCGTCTGCGTATTTACATAATCGGTCGAAACATAGCCGTATACGCCATTGCCCGTAACAACCTTGACCCAGTCGCCAAGATCTTCCACGACCTCAAGATCCGCGTCCTGGCCGACCATATCGACAACCTCTGCATCCTCGGAAGCATCCGCTCTCACATTCAGCGTCTCCGCTCCGACCTGCGCATAGGTATAAGCGGTATCTTTGGCGACCTGCTCTGCTTCCTCACCGGTCGCGATCAGATAACCTGCCACATAACCCTCGACGTTTCCGGAACGTACCTTATACCAGCCATTCTCATCCACATCTTCAATATAGACCGAATCGTTCAGACGCAGTGTTCCGACGACCTCACCCTCGGTATCGCCCGACGCACGGACATTGATGTAATCATCGGCCTTCGCGAAGCCAGTCGTATCAACCATGCTCCGGTCAACCGGCGGCTCTGTCTGGGCTTCCGTCTGAGGAGCCTCCGTCTGCGGGGCTTCTGTCTGAGGAGCCTCCGTCTGTGGGGCTTCTGTCTGCTGGGCCTCTGTCTGGGGCTGAACCGCTTCGGTCTGCGGCTGTACTTTCTTCTCTTCTACCTTCTGGTCCGCGCCAAAGCCCGCCAAAGTCAGTGTGGCTCCATACGAAGTCCCGATCATGCCGATTGCAAGGCTTGCCGTCAGGGCTGCTGCCGCGTATCCTTTCCATGTCTTTGTCATTGTCAACACCTCCGAATTGCTCCCGTTTGTTGCGTAAATGTAATATTTATTACAAATCTATTACATTTCAACTGGTGCTATGATAACAGAACCCCAAGGAGGTGTCAACACATTTTGTAAAATTTTGTAATGATTTTGTAACAATTAAAAAATGCTCCCGTGCAAGCAAGCTTGCGGGAGCTTTTCAAACGTATGATTCTTATACTATACTCGCCATGTTGCCAGCTCGCATTCACTTTGCGGCTGCTCGCTGGACGGCTGTCGCCGTATCAGATCAAGAAGCCTGCGGCCTTTTGTGAGCTTCGCTCCCATCGGCCTCGGCTTCTTGGTCTGCCATGGCTCGTAGCTTAGCCAAAGTATCTCTCCAGCAGGCCCTTGAATGCCTTGCCGTGTCTCGCCTCGTCGCGTGCCATCTCGTGGACGGTATCATGGATCGCATCCAGGTTGAGCGCCTTCGCTCTCTTAGCCAGGTCCGTCTTGCCCATGGTCGCGCCGTTCTCGGCTTCGACTCTCATCTCAAGGTTCTTCTTGGTGCTGTCGGTGACAACCTCGCCGAGGAGCTCCGCGAACTTCGCCGCATGCTCAGCCTCTTCGAAGGCTGCCTTCTCCCAGTACAGTCCGATCTCAGGATAGCCCTCGCGGAACGCAACGCGGCTCATCGCCAGATACATGCCAACCTCGGAGCACTCACCCGTGAAGTTTGCGCGAAGGTCTTCCTTGATATCTTCCGGAGCATCGGAGGCAACGCCGACCACATGCTCAGCAGCCCATGTCATTCCCTCATCCTGCTTCGTGAACTTGCTGGCCGGTGCCTTGCAGACCGGACATGCTTCCGGAGCAGTTTCACCCTCATGCACATATCCACATACATTACATACCCATTTTGCCATATCTATTCTCCTTCTTTAATATAATACTTTTCTTTTTTGCTGCTATGCACATCATAACATTTTGCCCTTGTTGTAACAAGTCAAATCTTCTATCTATGTTGTAAGCAGCGTTTCTCAGATACCTACTCTTGCGAATGCTTCTCCGTAAGGATCCGTGCACAGGCCTTTCTCTGTAATCATGCCTGTGATCAGGTCATGATCCGTCACATCAAAGGCCGGGTTGAATACATCCACGCCCTCCGGCGCCATGCGTTCCTTGTACCACATCTGCGTGACCTCGTCCGGGTCCCGCATCTCGATGGGAATCTGTCCGCCGTGCGGCGTCTTCAGGTCGATGGTAGAGCTTGGCGCACACACGTAGAACGGAATTCCATAGTGCTTTGCCAGAATGGCCAGTCCGCTGGTTCCGATCTTGTTCGCGGCGTCTCCGTTCGCGGCTACACGGTCGCATCCCACAAAGATGATATCGATCTTTCCGGACCGCATCAGCAGGGATGCCATGTTATCGCACTGAACCGTCGTGGTGATCCCGGAGGAGCTCAGCTCAAAGCTCGTCAGCCTCGCGCCCTGCAGAAGCGGCCTGGTCTCGTCGCAGTACACATGCATATCACTGCCCTTCCAGCCATGCTCCAGAGCGATATACATCGGAGCCGTCGCGGTTCCGTACTTCGCGGTGGCAAGTGTGCCCGCATTGCAGTGGGTCAGAATGCCGACCGGCTTTCCATCCTTTTTCAGTTCTTTCAGAAGCCCGAATCCGATCTCTCCGATGTTCCGGCTGATCTGTACGTCTTCCGAGCAGATCGCATCCGCCTCCGTGTAGAGGAGGTCCTTGATCTCATCCAGGCTCTTGCCTTCCGCATGCGCCTTTTTGACACACTCGTCCATCCGGTTCAGCGCCCAGAACAGGTTCACTGCCGTCGGCCGCGAGGAAGCGAAGTACTCCTTCAGCTGTGTGAATTCCGCGTAAAATGCGTCGTAGTCCTTTGCTTCAAACTGCGCGGCAAGCACCGCCATGCCATACGCTGCGCTGACGCCGATCGCCGGCGCACCGCGCACTCTCAGCTTCTTGATTGCCTCCCAGATCGCCTCCTTCGTCTCCAGGCGGATCCGCCGGATGCATCCCGGCAGAAGCGTCTGATCGATGATGTCCAATGCCCTGCGGTCCTCGGTCAGCCGCACGCTGAGTACCTGTTCAAAGAACTGTTCTGTGCTCATCTTCTTTCCCTGCTCCTCCCATAACGAAGTTTTGTAAGTTGACTTACTGCTTACGAATGCTGATTTTGTACACCCGGCGCTCTGCCGGGACAGCGGTCTGGTATTCTGAAGTATCCCATCCGCATCATCCACTCTGGCTCCTGGCCTGGTCACGTTCATTTGCCGGGTTCGCAAACTTTGTATATTCCGGCAGCCACACCAGCTCAACATCGCCCAGAGGGCCATTTCTTTGCTTGCGGATCATGATGTCCGCGATTCCCTGACGCTCACTGTCTTTGTTGTAGTAGTCATCCCGATACAGGAAGATAACCACGTCCGCATCCTGCTCAATGGCGCCGGATTCTCTCAGGTCGCTCAGCACAGGCCTGTGATCCGGCCTTGTCTCTACCGCACGGGAAAGCTGGCTCAGCGCAATCACCGGAACATGCATTTCACGGGCAACCTCCTTCAGTCCGCGGGAGATCTCCGAGATCTCCTGCTGCCTGGAGTCATTTCCCCGGCCGGAGGAGCCCATCAGCTGCAGGTAGTCAACCAGGATGCAGTCAAGGCCGCCCTCCAGCTTGAGCCGGCGGCACTTGCTGCGCATCTCTGCGACAGAGATTCCCGGTGTATCATCAATCACCAGATTGGACTTTCCGATCACATCCGCGCCTAACACGAGCCTCTCCCATTCGGAATCCTTCAGGCGGCCGTTGCGCAGCCGGGACGCGTCGATGTTGGACTCCTGTGCCAGAAGACGGTTGACCAGCTGCTCCTTTGACATCTCCAAAGAGAAGATCGCGACCCTGCGGTTTTCCCGAAATGCCATATAGGCGCCGATATTCAGCGCAAATGCTGTTTTTCCCATGGAAGGTCTTGCCGCGATCAGGATCAGATCAGACGGCTGGAAGCCGCTGGTCTTGAAGTCCAGATCATGGAAGCCGGTAGCAAGTCCTGTGATGGAGCTGTTCAGACTGCTGGCAGCAGAGATCCGGTCAATCGCATCCATGACGATGTCGGCAATCGGCGTCAATTCTCTTCCCTGCCGGTTGGTCAAAAGCTGGAAGACCTGCTTCTCCATCTTTGCGGTCAGATCATCCGTCTTTTCCCTGTCCGCATAGCATTCGGCGGTCAGACTCTCCATGGTCTTGATCATGCGGCGCAGCTGCGCCTTCTGTGCGACGATATTCGCATAATGCTTTGCGTTTGTGGAAAGCGGCACCGAGGCAACCAGCTCAACCAGAGTCTGCGCATTCGCAAGATCCTCCGGCGCATCCATTTCACGAAGCTTATCCTGCAGCGTGACCGGATCCACCGCCATTCCGGCTGCGTCCAGATCAACAATCGCGCGAAACAGCAGCGCATAGGGCTTCTGGAAAAAGTCTTCCTCCGTTAAAATGGAGGAAGAGGCTGCGATCGCCTCCGGATCCATGATCATCGATCCGATGACTGATTGTTCAGCCTCCTGACTGTGCGGCGGGATCCGCCGGATCTCATTGATGTTATCATCCATGTTCTTACAGTTTCTCCACTTTTACCGTGAGCTGCGCCTTCACCTTTGTATGCAGCTTCACCAATACATCCATCGTTCCGATTGTCTTGATCGGATTCTCCACGACGATCTTCCTGCGGTCAAGCTCGATGCCCAGCTGCTCCTTCGCGGCTTCCGCAATCTCCTTGCCGGAGATCGAACCGAACAGCCTGTCTCCCTCTCCGGTCTTGACACGGATGGTAACGCTGCTCTTATCAAGTTTTTCCTTCAGCTCTTTAGCCTTCTCCAGATTCTCTTCGGCAACCTTCTCGTCATTGGCCTTCTTCAGCTTCAGGTCGTTGATGGCCTGTCCGGTCGCCTCGACCGCCAGCTTCCTGCGAATCAGGACATTTCTCGCGTAGGCATCCGCCGCCTCCACCATCTCGCCTTTTTTTCCGACCTTGTTTACATCCTGCAGCAGAATTACCTTCATATCTCTCCAGCCTCCGTCATGGTTCTCAGTATTTCCTTGATCCGGATTACCGCCTGCTCGCAGGTCATATCCTGCAGCTGGGCTCCGGCGATATTCATATGGCCTCCGCCTCCGAGGCGCTCCATAATCACCTGCACATTCACCTCATCGATCGCCCGGGCGGAGATAAACACCTGCCCTTTGTAGCTGGTGACGACAAAGGAAGCCGCTACGCCGATGATATCCAACAGTTCATTTGCGGCCTGCGCACCGATTACATTCGGACTGATCAGGCCTTCACTGGGAAGAATCGAAATGGCATATCTTCCCATAAAGCTCTCCGCGTGCCGCACAGCCTCCGCTCTTGCCTTATAGCTGTCCATATCATCGCGCAGGGCCTTGCGCACCCTGGTGACATCCGCACCCATACGCCGCAGATAGGCCGCCGCCTCAAATGTTCTCGCGCCGGTCTTGGCCACGAAATTGTTCGTGTCGATAATGATTCCCGCGTACAGGCAGTCCGCCTCCAGATTCTTCAGACGGACATTCTCCTCAAAGTACTGCAGGATCTCCGCCACCATCTCACAGGCGGACGATGCGCTCGGCTCAATATAGGACAGGGCCGCGTTCTGGATCTGCTCTGTCGTCTGGCGGTGATGATCCAGCACGACGATGGTCTTCGTCCTGTCGAGAAGCGCCTCGCATTCTACCATCGTACTGCGTGCGGTGTCGACAACAACCAGCATGGTGTTGTCATCACACAGTTCGATCGCGCGCTCATGCGAGATAAAGATCTCTTCCTCATAGTCGCGGCTTTCCCGCAGCATCTGCAGCCAGTTGCGGATCGGCACAGAGTCCTCTCCGATCACGATCCACGCCTGTTTTCCCAGCGTCTTTGCCGCACGGTAGATCCCGACCGCCGCACCCAAAGAGTCCATGTCGGTAATCCGGTGGCCCATCGTGAGCACCCGGTCCTTCGACTCCATAATCTCGCGCATTGCCTGCGCTTTGACTCTGGCCTTGACCCGTGTATGGCGCTCCGAGCTATGGGTCTTTCCGCCATAGAACTTCATCTGCCCGTCCCGGTTGAGCACCGCCTGGTCGCCTCCGCGTCCCAGCGCCATCTCGATCGCGCTGCGGGCATATTCATAATTCTGGTTGTAGTCGTCGCCGCCCACACCGACGCCGACGCTGATCGTCATAACCGTTTCGTTTCCGATATTGACGGTCTTGACCTCCTCAAGCAGAGAAAAATGATCCTCCTCAACGCCTTCCAGACTTTTCTGATTCATAATCAGAAGATACTTGTCTTTTTCCAGTTTCTTGCTCAGCGCATGATGCGCCAGGCTGTATTTGTTGATCTCACGGTCAATCAGGACATTCATAAGAGAGGAATGGACTTCGTCCACATTTTCCATGGCTTCCTCGTAATTGTCCAGGTAGACCAGCGCCACCACCGGCTTTTCTTCGCGGTTCTCTCTGCGCAGCTCACTCAGTTCCGTCTCATCGATGAAGTAGATGACATAATGCCAGCTGCTCCTCTCCGCGGAGGGGGTATCCTCCGGATCCCCGGAATCCGCCTCCAGAAGTGAGCCGTCCGCCGCACCGCTCAGATCCAGCTTCTGGATATGCGCGCGCAGATGCTTCCCTTCATACATAAGGCTGATATCCTTTGCGTCGGAGTTGACAGGGAATACCGGTGTCGTAAGGTACGGAAAGATCGTATCGATCGGCTTATGATACCGCTCCGGCGCCCCGGTGAGCTCGCACATCCGGCGATTCATCCACAGCAGCCTGCCTTCCCGGTCCACAATCGCGGCCGGGAGCTCCAGCTCCCGTAGCACCGCCGCCTCGGTCTGCGTGTAATTGCAGGCAAATGTAATCATCGACTGCAGGATGCGGGGCCGGTAGTAAAAATAGATCACCAGGATGATCAGATAATAGGCGCAGGTAAAAGCCAGACAGAGGAGTCCCGCACGGCGGTCAAGGAAGAACATGCCTGCCGTCAGGGCAAACAGAGTCAGAGCGAGATAAACGCTCCAGCTCCAATGCATCTTCAGATACCCGCTATACCGCACTCCTGATCCAGACTTCATAAGGCTCCGCCCTCTGCTTCCCTCAATACTTGAAGACCGCTACGCCATACGGCGGCAGATTGTACGCAAAGGAGTAAGGTTTGCCGTCGCACTCACTCTCAACAGCCTTATACTTCAGCGGATGCTCTGTGCCATGTCCGCCGAAGCGTTCCTCGTCACCATCGAGAACCAGCGTATAGGTACACTTCTTTGTGCAGCCGACCCTGTAATCAGGGCGGGCCATCGGTGTGAAGTTAATGACGAAGAGCAGGTTGCTCTTTCCATCCCGGCTGTGACGCAGGAAGCTGTAGATGCTGCGGTCGGCATCGTCCGCATTGATCCACTCGAAGCCCTCCGGCGAGCAGTCCGCGTCATACAAGGCCGGTGTCGATTTATACAGCTGAAGCAGTTCTTTCACAAAGTCCTGAGTCTGCTGATGCTTCGGTTCCTCCAGCAGATACCAGTCAAGCTCCCGGTCCTCGGACCATTCCCGCTCCTGGGCAAATTCCTGGCCCATGAACAGCAGCTTCTTGCCCGGATGCCCGAACATGAACGAATAGCCTGCCTTCAGGTTCGCAAACTTATCATCATAAAGTCCAGGCATCTTGTTGATCATGGAGCACTTCAGATGGACGACCTCATCGTGGGAGAGTACCAGGCAGTACTTCTCAGAGTACGCGTAGGTCATCGCAAAGGTCATCCGGTTGTGGTTGAACTTGCGGAAATACGGATCCAGCTTCATGTACTCAATGAAGTCATGCATCCATCCCATATTCCACTTCATGGAGAATCCCAGGCCGTCATTCTCCGGAATATCCGTCACCTTCGGCCATGCGGTGGATTCCTCGGCGATCATCATGATCCCGGGATGCTTGCCGCGCACCACCGAATTCAGGTGCTTAAAGAACTCGATCGCCTCGAGGTTTTTATTTCCGCCATACTTATTCGGGACCCATTCCCCATCCCGGCGTCCGTAATCGAGATAGAGAATCGAAGCAACAGCATCCACGCGCAGACCGTCAACATGGAACTGCTCGATCCAGAACAGTGCATTTCCGATCAGGAAGTTCTTTACCTCGCTCTTGCCAAAATCGAAAACCTTCGTGCCCCAGTCCGGATGCTCTCCCTTGCGCGGATCCGCGTATTCATAGCAGGCCGCTCCGTCGAAGTCCGCCAGCCCGTGGGCATCCTTCGGAAAATGCGCCGGCACCCAGTCCAGGATGACGCCGATTCCGTTCCGATGCAGGTAGTTGACCATGTACGCGAAGTCCTCCGGCGTTCCAAAACGGCTGGTCGGTGCATAATAACCGGTCACCTGATAGCCCCAGGAGCCGTCAAAGGGATGCTCCGCAATCCCCATGAGCTCAATATGGGTATAGCCCATCTTCTTCAGATACTCCGTGACAGAGTGGGCAAAATAGCGGTAATTATAGAATCCGTCTTCCTGCTCCGCATGCGGATGACGCATCCAGCTGCCGATATGACACTCATAGATCGAGATCGGGCTGGTATCCTGATGGAAGGCCGCGCGCTTCTTCATCCAGACACTGTCTGTCCAGCGGATCGAAGCAATATCCGCGATCACCGACGCGGTGCCCGGCCGCTTCTCCGCCTGATTCGCGTACGGATCCGCCTTGTAGAGCTTGCGGCCGTCCTGTGTATAGATCAGGTATTTGTACATCTGGCCAAGCTTCGCGTCCGCCACGAAGCACTCCCAGATTCCGGATGGCTCCAGCCGCTCCAGGGCAATATTCTCCTCATTCCAGCCATTGAATTCACCGATCAGATGAACCGCTGCCGCATGAGGAGCCCACACCGCAAAATGCACGCCCTTTACGCCATCCTTCTCAGACGGATGGGCACCGAGCTTGCGGAAGATATCATAATGCACGCCCTTGTCATAGAGGTACTGGTCGAGATCGTGAATAAACTCATAACCGCGGCCGATCGAATCAGCCGTCCCGGCTGTCTTCTCCTCAGCAGCCTTCGGTGCGGTATCTTTCTTTGCCGCACTCTTAACGGCCTTCTTTGCCGCAGCCTTCACCGCAGTACCGGCTGCAGCTGCTTTCACCGCAGACTTTGCAGCGGTTTTCGCCGCGGCCTTCTTCGCAGCAGACTTTGCCGCTGTCTTCGCTGTTTTCTTCTGAATCTCCGGGGTCTTTCCATCCGACGCCATACGCATGACTCTCCTTCGCTATTTCTTCTTCGGGTTACTATGCTTCCTGCGCCTCCTTGTCCGAGGCGCTTTGCTGTCATACTGTCTTTATATCAATTCATTATACTGTTATTTAGTCTTTTAGACAAGAACAAGGCATCCGCGTTCTGCCAGCGCTGCGCTCCGGAACGGGATGCCTTATGATCGGTCTGAGAAGCCGCTGATTCCATCAGCTGTTCTTCGATATGCGCAGTCTGATGGATTCTAAGAGCGCATAGACCCTTTTGCTGCCTTACCTTTCCTCACGGAAGTACGGCAGGCCCAATGCAGCCGGCGGCTGGTTCTCCCTCTTCTTTCTCAGGCTGATCACGATCAGCACGAGAATCGTGACGACGAAAGGCGCCATCTTGTAGATCTCTTTGATCGCCATGTTGGTTCCGGTCGGAATGTACAGATAAAGAATGTACAGAGCACCGAACAGAAGCGAAGCCAGGATACTCACATTCGGTCTCCAGATCGTGAAGATAACCAGCGCGATGGCAAGCCATCCTCTGTCGCCGAATGCGTCATTGGACCACACGCCGGAGGCGTAATCCATGACATAATACAGTCCGCCGAGTCCGGCGATCATGGAACCGATGCAGGTTGCCCAGTACTTATACGCACCGACATTGATGCCGGCCGCGTCCGCTGTCGCCGGATTCTCTCCGACCGCTCTCAGCTGCAGGCCTTTCCTGGTTCTGTTCAGGAAGAAGGACGCCGACAGAGCGATGATCACCGCGACATATACAAGGAAGCCATAGTTCAGAACCAGTTCTCCGAACACACCGGCCTTCTCCGCGAAGGGAAGCTTCGCCGCGTAGAACTTATGCGTGATCGACAGCGCGATGGACGGAACATCCGAACCGGTCAGCTTAATCAGAGAACCGCCGAAGAAATTGCCGAAGCCAACGCCGAAGGTCGTCATCGCCAGACCGGTAACATTCTGGTTCGCGCGGAGCGTAACCGTCAGGAAGCAGTACAGAAGTCCCATCAGGAAAGATCCGAGCAGGCAGCATGCAAGCGGAATCGCGATCGCAAGAAACGCATTCGCATTCTCCACGGAGCCAACCTTCTGCTCATAGAAAAATGCGCCGATTACGCCGGAGATCGCGCCGACATACATGATACCCGGGATTCCGAGGTTCAGGTTTCCGCTCTTTTCCGTGAGCGTCTCACCCGTGGAACCAAGCAGAAGCGGAGTTGCCTGTGCAACCGCACGGGGAATGAAGGATACTATATCGAACATAACTTACTTCGCCTCCTTCCGGAACACAATCCTGTACTGAATGAAGAACTCACAGCCGATCAGGAAGAAGATGATGATCGAACTGAGAATATCCGAAAAGCTCTGGTTCAGACCAAACTGGGTCGCAACCTCACCGGCACCCTTCCCCAGAAATGCCAGCAGGAACGAGGTGAAAATCATGCCGATCGGATTGAACTTTGCCATCCATGCGACCATGACGGCCGTGAATCCGCGTCCGCCTGCAAGGGTGGTCGTCATCGTGTGATCCGTGCTGCCGACCATCAGAAGACCCGCAATGCCGCAGATCGCGCCGGACAGAAGCATCGTGCGGATGAAGACGCGGCCGACCTTGATGCCGATATAGCGCGCTGTGCGCTCACTCTCACCGACAACCGCAAGCTCATAGCCATGCTTGCTCTTTGTCATATAGATGTGGAGAAATACCGTCAGTGCAGCTGCCACGACCACCGTCAGAAGGTACTTGTACTCACCGATCTGAGGAAGCCATCCGGCCTGGGTCTGCTGGTTGATGATTCCGATCTTTCCCGATCCTCTCGGAGATTCCCAGATGATGATGAAATACGCAACCAGCTGCGTCGCGACATAGTTCATCATCAGGGTAAACAGTGTTTCATTCGTATTCCATCTTGATTTGAAGAAGGCCGGAATCGCTGCCCAGATCGCGCCTGCAGCAATGGCTGCCACGATCTCAATCACGATCAGCACAGGCTCCGGAACCTTTCCGCCGAGCATAATCATGCAGCTGGCGGTTGCGAGAACGCCCATCATGACCTGGCCCTCACCTCCGATGTTCCAGAAACGCATCCGGAAAGCCGGAGCCATCGCGAGGGAGATGATCAGAAGGATCGATACATTCTGCAAAAGCACCCACAGTCTTCTCTCGGAAGCGAAGCTGCCCTCCCAGATCGTCCGGAAGACACTGAGCGGGTCATCACCGGTCAGAAGGAAGGTCACCAGCGCACAGACCAGAATCGAAAGCACGATTGCGCCCGCACGGATCGCGGTTGCCTCCTTCAGGGAGATGTCAGGGCGTTTTACGATATGGGCAATCGGCCCTTTTTTCTTTTCATTCATTTCGCCTCACCTCCTCCGAGCGTTGTCATCATGCTGCCGACCTGATACTTGTTTGTCTTCCGGCCATCCAGAATGCCGGAAACCTTTCCGCCGCACAGGACAAGAATCCGGTCCGCCAGCTCCAGAAGAACGTCCAGATCCTCGCCGACATAGATGACCGCAACCCCATTCTCCTTCTGCTGATTCATCAGGTCATAGATCGCATAAGAGGAGTTGATGTCAAGACCCCGTACCGCGTACGCCGTCAGAAGGACCGACGGAGCAGAGGCAATCTCACGTCCGACCAGAACCTTCTGCACATTGCCGCCGGAAAGCCGCCTGACCGGCGTGGACAGGCCGGGTGTGACAACCTCCAGCCGGTCCTTGACCTTCTGTGCGGTTCCCTTCGGAGTCCCTCTGTCAACGAACAGTCCGCGCCCCTTGCGGAAGGTGCGGAGCATCATGTTGTCTGTCATATCCATATTGCCGACAAGTCCCATGCCCAGACGGTCCTCCGGAACGAAGGAAAGCGCAACGCCCAGCCGCTGAATATCCAAAGGATCCTTCCCGATCAGGCTTGTCGCCTGTCCTTCCGGGGAAATGTAAGTGATATCGCCCGATTCGACCGGCTGCAGTCCGCTGATCGCTTCCAGAAGCTCCTTCTGTCCGCTGTTCGAGATTCCGGCGATGCCCAGGATCTCTCCGGAGTTTGCCGTAAAGGAAACATCGTCCAGCTTGAGCAGGCCCTCCTCGCTGCGCACCGTAAGGCCTGAAACCTTGATTCTCGGCACAGGGTTCTTCGGCTCGGGACGATGAATATTCAGGGCAACCGCATGGCCGACCATCATATCCGTCATCTCCTGCGCGGTGGTCTCACTGGTCTTCAGGCTGCCAATGAACTCTCCGGCACGGAGAATATCAACGCGGTCTGAAATCTCCAGCACCTCATTGAGCTTATGCGTGATGATAATGACCGCTTTGTTATCCTTTTTCATATTCCGCAGGACGTCGAACAGCTTCTCCGTCTCCTGCGGCGTCAGAACAGCCGTCGGCTCATCCAGGATCAGAATATCCGCCTTCCGGTACAGAACCTTGACAATCTCAACCGTCTGCTTCTGTGACACTGTCATGTCATAAACCTTCTGCTCCGGATTCAGATCAAAGCCGTAACGCTCACAGATCTCGCGAACCCGGCCGGAAGCAGCCTTCAGGTCATACTTATCCTCCTTCAGTCCGAGGATAATGTTCTGCGTTGCGTTCATGACATCGACCAGCTTATAGTGCTGATGAATCATGCCGATTCCAAGACTCAGCGCATCCTTCGGGGACCGGATGCTGACTTCCTTCCCGTCCACCTCAATCTGTCCCGAATCCGGACAGTAGATGCCCGAGAGCATGTTCATCAGAGTCGTCTTCCCGGAACCGTTCTCGCCAAGAAGCGAGAGAATCTCACCTCTCTGAATCTCAATGGAAACATCATGATTCGCCACGACGCTTCCGAATGTCTTCGTGATGCCGCTCATCCGAACGGCAGGTACCCTGTTCTCCAATGTGTTTTCCTCTCTATCCCGCGGTCTGATCAATTCCGCCACAGACTATGGCCTGTGCCGCGACATCCGGCGGCAATGCTGTGAAAGCGGAAGAGGCAGCACAGGCAACCGCTCTGTACTGCCTCATCCTGGTTAAAGCAATTCTTAGAACGCTACATCCAGCAGCGTGATTCCGTCGATCGGGCTTCCGTTTCCTTCTTCGTCATAGAACAGACCGAAGTACGGAGCAGATCTGAACTCGGACTCATGATAGTATCCGTCGGAAACAACCGCGGTATCCGGTGCGTAATCCGGATCCGTGTCAACATCCGCCTCAAATCCATCCGGCAGTGCCTCGCCGAATACGGTGAATGCAGAAGTATCAAATACATGCAGGCTGCCATCCTCGAGCTGTGCCTTGACAGCTTCGATCTCCTCGGCAGTTCCCTCAGCAGCAACAGCCTCGTTCAGCTCGGTCAGCTGGACAGAGTCGGTTGCAAGCGTTCCGGTGTAATCCGCAGGGATCTCTCCGCCATTGGCCGCAGCGGAAATCGCGAATGCGAAATACGGAGCCCAGTTGATCTTGGAGGAGATGATGTAGGTGTTCGGAGCAGCGTCGATGGTGGATCCGTTGTAGGATACATCCGGGACACCGGCTGCTTCGCAGGCCGTCGGAGCACCCATGGAGTCAGCATGCTGGGAGATCAGGACGCAGCCGTCCTTGATCAGCGTGTTGGCGCCTTCCTTCTCAGCGGTCTCATCATACCAGGAACCGGTGAAGGTGACTTCCATCGTCGCGCTCGGGCACTCATGTCTTACGCCCAGGAAGAAGGATGTGAATCCGGAGATAACCTCTGCATAGGTAAATGCTCCGACATATCCGACCTTGGCTTCTTCTTCGGTGATGTCGCCGTTCGCGATCATCTCGTTCAGCTTCATGCCTGCCGCAACACCGGCCAGGAATCTGCCTTCGTAGATCGATGCAAACGCGTTATGATAATTCTCAAGAGCTTCCGTGTGTGCCTTGGTACCGGTCGCGTGGCAGAACTGAACCTCCGGGACTTCCTGTGCAGCCTGGATCATATAATCCTCATGGCCGAAGCTGTCCGCGAAGACAATGCCGCAGCCCTGGTCCGCCATATCCATGGCTTCCTCGTAGCACTCCTGTCCTTCCGGAACATTCGTCTTCAGAATAATCTGATCCTCGCTCATACCAAGCATCTGGGCCGCTTCCTTCGCAGCATTGATGAAGTTCAGATCATAAGTGGAGTTCTCATCATGCAGGAAGATAAAGCCTGCCTTGAAGTCTTCCGGAATCGGCCCATAGCCTTCGGTTTCGTCCGCAAACGCAGCCGAGCTGAGCGATACCACCATCAGTGCACTCAGTGTCAACGCTATCAATTTTTTCATACACTACCTCCTATTTCGCAAGAGCATGTTCCATAGAAAACCCACATAACTACGAAATCAGTATATCAATGAACTTTCTGAGTGTCAACAAGATGCAGGGCGTCCGCCCTTTCATTTTTCAGTTATTGTGCACCAAAAGGCAGACGATTTTGCCGGAGAAATAAACTATTGTGACAAAAAATCCGGCAGTCCGTCCCACTGCGGGGAAGCAGTCTGCCAGATTTTCAGATATCATGAAAAATTTTCATTCCGGTCTTCCAGTCTGCCGCCAGCAGACTGGCCGTTCCGTGCCCTGTGCGCGGATCAGCGGAAATCCTTCTCTCTCAGAATGATGCGGTCCTCGCTGTCATACCGTTTCTTCGCCGAGCCCAGGCGCCGCAGGAACCCGTTCGCGTTCTTGATGGCACGGTCCACAAGCTCGATTACATTTGTCACGGAAACCGCGTCTCCTGCCTTTTTCGCGCTTTCTACCTTGTCCAGGCAAGCCTCCGCCGCCTTCTCGCTGAGCACATAATCCTTGCTGTTTGCGTAGATCTGTCCAAAGTTCACCAGATCTTCTCCCGTATATTCCGGAATATAGATCTGTGCCGTAAACTTCATGGTAAAGCGCGGATGCCGCATCAGCAGGTCATGGATGTAGCGCTGCTCATCCTCCAGGATCATGATCATGCCGTCCGTCCGAAATTCCATGGCGGTCGTCAGCTGATCCACAATGGCATCATCCAGGTCGCCTGCTTCCTCAACAATCAGGACACCTCCCGCGATCTTCGCGATGGTAGCCGCGATATCCTTCCGATTCAGATCCGCTGCATAGATGCGGGCCATCTTCACGGAATGGGTTCCCGTATCCTCCGCGATCGCCTTCGCGATCCCCGTCGCGATCGTTGTCTTCCCGCAGCCGTGGGCACCGAGAATCAGAATATTTCCGGTACGGCTGGTGCGGTTATCCTTGCGGTTCTCCGCCTGCCAGATCGCGGCCGCAATCTGCTCCGGCAGGTTGCCGATGGTCGTGAATCCGCGGAACAGATCCTTCTGGTATTCTTTCAGCTGCTGTCTGCCCGTAAAGATCTGCGGCTCCGGCTGGCTCTTCGGAACCTCTCTGGTTACCTGTTCTTTGACCGCTCCGCCCGGCAGCGAGGCAGCGGCACCTTCCTTCGCGGACGCTTCCTCCATCCCCCAGGCTGTCTCCGCTTCCGCCGTCTGCTCTAAGGCAGGCGCCTTCTCTTCTTCCTGCGAAACCGGCTCGCTTTCCTGCGGAACAGGTTCGCCTTCGCGCTGTGTCATGGATGGCGTCTCAGAAGCTTCTTCCTGGATCAATGCACCTTCTGCCTCTGCCATCTGCGCAGCAATCTCCGCAGCCTTGGACGCATTTTTCGCAGCCTCTTCCGCAGCCGCCGCGCTCTCCGCCAGATAGGCTTCATGCAGCTTGCGGATCTCGTCGACCGGAAGCCTGCGTGTTTTCGCTTCCGCGATCTCCTTGGTATAGGGAACGCGCGGAGCACTCATAAAGGCCGCTGCCGCCTTGGCTTCGTCCTCTTCCGGCTCCGGCGCAGCCGTCTGCGCTTTCTCTTCTTTCGCGGCGCCGTCCGTCATGATCTCTTCTGCCGGGGCACTGTCCGTCCTGATCTCTTCCGCCGCGGCGCTGTCCTGTCTGGCAGCCTCGTCCCGGCTTTCCAGTCCGATCTGAGCGCGCAGAGCATCATCCGCCTCCGCGATCTGCGCGGCCGGAATCTCTGAGGTCTGCTTGGCCTCGCGGACTTCTTCTCTCAGAAAACGCGGGATCTCAGGATCTTCCTGTGTCTGCGGCTTATCAGAGAACGTGCTCCCGTCATATGCGGCAGCCTTCGCCTCCGCCTGATGCTGTGCGGTGATCTCCGCTTCCTCTGTCGCGGACATCACACTTCCGCCTGTCACCTGCCGCACATGGTCTCCTCTGTCTCCCATCGACAGAAGAATATCATCGATTGTCAGCCTTCCGGCCTGGCGCTTCTGAGACGCCTCGGATGCAGGGACACGGAATGTAATATCCGAACCTCTCGCGGCAACCGCATCTTCCTGATCTTCCTTGGACTGGTCAATTGCTTCTTCCAGAACAGCCTCTTCCTCTTCCAGCTGTTCCTTCGGCCCTACGCCGGATACGATCTCACGCATGCTGCGGATCATGTCTGCCTGCATCTGCTCCGGGGAAATGCTTTCCGGCGCTTCTTCTGCCTCAGGCTCTTTGGCTGCACTCTCCTCAGCCGACGCTTCCTCCGTCACGCTCTCTTCCGCTGCGCTCTCTTCGGCCGGGGCTTCCTCTGTCACGCCCTCTTCCGCTGCGCTTTCCTCAGCCGGCGCTTCCTCCGGCGCAATCTCTTCCACCGCGCTCTCTTCGGCCGGGGCTTCCTCTGTCACACTCTCTTCCGCTGCGCTTTCCTCAGCCGGCGCTTCCTCCGGCGCAATCTCTTTGGCTGCGCTCTCCTCGGCCGGAACTTCCTCTGCCACACTCGCTTCCGCTGCGCTCTCCTCAGCCGGGGCTTCCTCCGCCGCGCTCTCTTCCACTGCAATCTCCGGTGCCGGCACTGCTTCCGCCGCTTCCCTGGCCTTCTCCGTCAACGCCTTCCTGGACTCTGCCGCCTTGCGGTCAACCTCTGCCTGCGCCTCCTCCGCCTTACGGGAAAGCTCCGCCTTCGTCGCTTCCATCTGCGCGGTATGGGAGATATCCGCCGCCAGTTCCGTCTTGATCTCTTCCTGCGCCGCCGCGGCTCTCTCTGCCTTCGCCAAGGACGCCGCCTCGCTCAGGTAAGACTCCGGCCGGATCTCCGGCTCATTGTCTTCCTCTTCAAACCGGTTATCATAGATCTCCTGCTGCTTCGGCGTCAGAGGCGCATACTTCTTCTTCAGCTCCAGCGCCTTGATCACGTATTTTCCGCTGTGGAACCAGAGCACCAGGTCATCGCAGGTGGCAAGTCCCTCCTGCACACGCTCCGCCTGTATCTGAAGCCGGGCGAGCTCATACGCCCATTTCTCATTGTACTCCTGATCCAGATACTCCTTCAGGATGTCAATCTGCTCATCCAGAGAAGCACCCCTGCCGCGATAGATCTTATACTTCAGGATATACTTGTTGTTGTCATGCGGGGCAGCCTGGACATACTCCGAATAATACTCGATTGCCTGGTCAAACTGCCGCAGCTTGATGCAGCACTCCACCAGCCTGTACAGAACCGTCCTGCCCACCGGGCTGCGCCGGTACGCGCGCAGAAGAAGCACCTTGCTGTCCTCATAACGCTCCAGTGCCTCATAGACCTCACTGACCATAACCAGTGTCTGCACATTTCTGACCCGCTTCCAGTCAATGGAATCGGCAATCCGCGCCGCCCCTTCATAGTCCTCGTCAGCGATCAGACGGTTGATCTCCTGCAGTTTTTCCTGATATTCCCTCTTGTCCATTTTGTTACCCCGTTTCTGCGTTTCTTCAGATCCGTTAAAATCCCTCGTCCAGCAATTCCTCATCGGCGATTCTTGGTGTCTTTCTGCTCCTTACCGTTCTTGAGAGCAATTCTCCGTCCTTCCAGGTATGGATGGAAAACAGAATCAGCACCGGAAGAATCTCCAGCCTCCCCGCGATCATATCAAAGATCAGGATGCAGGTGGAAAATGGACTATAGCCGCTGTAGTTCATGGTCGGTCCGACCTTATTCAGACCGGGACCAATGTTGTTCAATGTCGCGGCTACCGCTGTAAAATTCGTCTCCAGGTTAAAATCATCGATAGAAATCAGAAGAATGCTGATCGCCATCACCAGAAAATACGCCACGATGAACACGTTGATGCCCCGGAGCACAGAATGCTCCAAAGGCTTCCCGTCATACTTGATCTTCTTCACACTGTTTGGATGAATCGCGCTGTCCAGTTCCTTCGCAATCGTCTTGACCGCCACCTGAATCCTGGACACCTTGATGCCTCCGCCCGTAGAGCCTGCGCAGGCGCCGCAGAACATCAGCAGAACCAGGATCCATTTGCTGAAGGCAGGCCAGACATCAAAGTCTGTTGTCGAATACCCTGTCGTCGTGATGATGGATCCAACCTGAAATGCCGCATCCTTGAGTGCCAGTCCCACATTCGGATACAAATGATGAATGGAGACCGTAATCATGGCAATCGCGGCACCGATAATCGAAAAATACGTCATCGCCTCTGATACCTTCGGCACATCCTTGATATGGCCGGTAACGATCAGGTAATAGACGGAGAAGTTTGTTCCGAACAGAATCATAAAGATGGTAATGACAACCTGCTGCGGAATCGAATAAGTCGCCAGTCCGGAGTTCAGAACCGCGAAGCCGCCCGTTCCGGCTGTGCCAAAGGTCAGGCAGAGCGTGTCAAACAGCGGCATCTGCAATGCCAGCAGAATGACCGCCTCCAGAGCCGTCAGGGCAAAATACATCTTATACAGGATCCCAGCCGTCTGTCCGGCCTTCGGAACCATCTTTTTCACACTCGGTCCCGGGCTCTCCGCCTTCATGAGGTACATCGTACTCCCCCCGGCTGCCAGCGGAATCACCGCCATGACAAATACCAGGATTCCCATGCCGCCGACCCAGTGGGTAAAGGATCTCCAGAACAGCAGCCAGTGCGGCAGCGCCTCGACATCGGACAGGATGGACGCACCGGTTGTCGTGAAGCCGGACGCGGTCTCGAAGACCGCATCAATGAAGTCCGGCACATATCCGGGCAGATAAAATGGAAGCGCGCCGAAGATACTGTACAGAAACCATACCAGCGCGCAGATCACGCTGCCCTCCCGGGCATAGATCCGCCTGTTCTTCGGGCGGCTCACAAGAACCATAACCGCACCGGCCCCAAGGCAGATGCCCATCGAGGCAAGCAGCCAGATCACATCTCCTTCCCGGTAGATTGTGGCAACAACTCCGGACGGAGCCATAAAAGCAGCTTCAAACATCAGCATCCAGCCGAGGATGCGGAAGATCATTGCAAAGTTCATATTCCGTCACCCCGGTTACTGAAAGAAGTCACTGATGTCGTTGACACCCTTAATCGTCGTAATAATCAGGACCGTATCCCCCGGCTTGATCACATCCGCGCCGCGGGGAAGAATAAAGCGTCCGTTCCTGTAGATCGCGCCTACCAGAACGTCCGGGCGCAGCGACAGCTGGCTCAGCGGGATGTCTGCCTTTGAAAAGCTGTCGCGGATCACGAACTCCAGCGCCTCCGCCTGATCATCCATGATGCGGTGCAGCGTCTCGACATTGCTTCCGAACGAATTCTGCATGGCTCTCACGTACTGGACAATCAGTTCAGCCGTAATATTCTTCGGCGACATCATCGTGTCGAGGTTCAGACTCTCGAAAACCTCTTCAAACGCGACACGGTTCACCTTGGTAATAATCTT
>CADBZI010000002.1:0-81212 GCA_902799015.1 uncultured Lachnospiraceae bacterium
GTTTACATCTTATACAAGTAGAAAACGGAAAAAGAAGGGATTTACAAGAGATAACAGCCCCATCGACTGGATGGAACTGCAGGCGGAGAAGCTCCCAGCATATGTTCTGATGGAGGAGTCCAACACAAAAAAGGAGATCGAACGGCTTCTTAAGATGTGCGGCGGTGTCCGTTCCCCGGAGAATATCTTCTGGATCGTATGCCAGCTTGCCTCCATCTTTAAGGTATCCCGGTCCATGGCGAAGTATCGGATGATAGAACTGGGGTATCCGGAAGCAGAAGGTGTTTACTGCTATATCGATAATGTCCGTATTCCGGACTACGGCTGCTCCGGGACATGGGAGAGAGGACTTACCTACGCCATTGCGCTGAAAGACGCCGGAGCACTTCTGCGTGAATCCAGTACGTTTGCGGAAGCCCTGAACAGCCGGTGTTACACTTATGTGGAGGGGCATTTCTGCCTGGATGTGGAGCAGTATGTCTACCGGGATTACCGCCAGATCGCCAGGCTGACGGCATACGCCCGTCATCATATCGAGGAATGCTGTATCTCGTTTACCGTTCAGGGCCGCTATGCAAATACAGTCTATGAGGACGCGCAGGCGGCGAGGAAGAAAGAGGTCAAGGATAAATACCAGAGCCGCCATGGACTGGGAGCGGAACCGGGAACCAAGGCGCGGATCAAAGAAAACGACCTCTTTGCGCAGGATTCGCGGATTTGGGCACGACTGAAAATGAGGATGCCGGAAGGAATCGGAGAGGCAGTTCAGCTGATCCTTGATGAGAAGGGCATCACACAGATGGAGCTTGCGATGCGCCTTGGGGTGAGTCGGGCAGCATGGAGGAAATGGTGCGCCGAGCGGATGTCCCTTCGGCATATCGTAGCCATCTGTATCGCCCTTGATTTGAGGGCGGACATCGGTCAGGAACTGGTGAGGCTGGCTGGGCACACCTTTCTGCATAACGATGAGCATGATCTTCTGTATGCCATGCTTTTTGAAACCAGAGATCTTACAGTTAGCAGGGCAAATGAAATCATGTGGCAGAAGAAAATGGCACCCTTGACCGTTGGGCAGGATGAAGAGATAGCCTGCTGAGGAGTAGGGATAGAACTGAATAATAGATTGGAACGGCCGGATGCTTGCTGAATCGCAGGTGTCCGGTTTTTTTGCGCCTTTTTGGCACCAGCCTGAAGGACTTCAGCCGAAATCCCAAGATTTTTAAAAAAACTTTTCCAGAATTGGAACCCACGGGGGGTGCCACGTTTTTGGACTGTTTTTACTTCCTTTTACGGCAAAGAACACTATATATAGCAGGAATAATGAATACAAACACAAGATATTGACTTCTGAACCTTCGATTCTTGGCACCCCCGTGGGTGGCTGAAACGGTCTTCGATGAGATGTACTATAGGCGCATAAGGTTTGAGCATCTGAGGATAACAGTTCAAACATAAAAAACTGAAAGGAGGAAGCCCATGGCAAGCAGAAATATGACCATGTTGTATGGCCTAGGCGGAAGAATCCGTGAGACCAGAGAACAGCACGGACTGTCGCTTACCGATCTGTCTGTTGCTGTGGGCTCCGATAAATCCGCGCTTTCGAAGATCGAGAAGGGGGAGCGGGTGCCTAATCTGGAAACCATTGGCAGATTGGCCGACGAGTTGGATGTTCCAATGACGGTATGGTTTCAGGAGACAGCATCATCGAATACCAATAAGGAGGTACCCATCATGACAAACCTCGACCACATCCTATCCCTGACCCGCCACGGGGCAAAGCTCCGCAACCAGGAGGACGGCAGCCTGATGCCCCTGACCGAGGACTTCTACCATCACGCGGTGGAAGCCTGCAATAAGGACGGCTACAACGCAGCCACTTACGAGCTGGTTATGCCAGACATCGACAGCGAGCTTTGGCTGGCTATATGGAAGGACGGCCACGTCGATTCCGGCAGCCCCAAGGGCATCTGCGATTGTCTTGCCCGCTGAGCCGTACACGCGGCCACCAAGGGGCCTTCGGGCCTCTTTTGGTGCTTATACGGCACAATACTTAAGAACGTGATTAAAGCATAAAAAAAGTTCAAAGCAAATTCAAACATAAATCTTGATTAAAACTGCCTGCTATGGTAAGATAGAGACATCTCAGATAGGAGGTGCGGTGATGAAACTGCTTCGAGTGAAAGCCAGCCATTTCAAAAACTGTGCGGATGACTTTATCATTGACCTTACCCCGAAGGCAAGGAAATCTACAGAGGACAAGGAGTATGAGCTTCAAGAAGTTGCGCCGGAGCTGTATGCGTTTAATACGACCGCGTTTGTTGGAAAGAATGCATCGGGAAAAACAACTGCCATAGAACTTCTGGACTGTGTTTATTCTATTCTTGGGGATTTTCGCTTGGAGGATAAGCACTACAGCTATGACGATGTTCTGCTTGAGATCACGTTTTACCATGACGGATTCATATATCGTTATACGACGGAGCTCGCGGCCGGAAAAACAATGAGCAACCAGGCAGTGTTTCGAAATGAGCATATTTACCGAAAAGCCTACTATAAAACGAACGTGAATGGCATCTATGATGATGAGGACTATGAGGAGCTGACAGATCTCGGAGATCTTCCGGAGGACACATCAAATGTTTTCTTCATTCTGAAGAAGAAGCAGACGAGAGCGGTGTACTTTGATAGCTACAGCGGAGGCGCGGATACGTATCAGCTGCTGTTCAGGGCACTCAAGAATTATGATATCAGCATGGATGTACTTGCAAGGATCATCCGGATCTTCGATGAGAACATCAAGGAACTGACAAGGCTTGATGACCACAACTACCGTGTCGTTACGGAGCATGAGGAGTTGGTTATGTCGGATATTCAGCTGGTGTATTTCCTTTCCAGCGGTACGACAAAGGGAATCCTGCTTTATACTCTGATGGTGGCGTCACTCAAAGAGGGCTTCGACTTGCTGATCGATGAGGTGGAGAACCATTTCCATAAGACGCTTGTGGAGAATATGATCAGCTTGTATAAGGATAAGGGTGTAAACCGGAAAAACGCTACTCTGGTCTTTACCACGCACTACTGTGAGGTTCTTGATCAGATGGGGCGGCAGGATAACATCTGGGTCTGTAACGCCAACAGCCACATCCACCTTGCCAATATGTATGAGGCCTATCACATCCGTCCTGCGCTGCTCAAGAGCAAGCAGTACTACAACAACGCTTTCAGGACCGCTGTGAATTACGATGACCTCATGGCGCTGAAGAAGGTGCTTAAGAAGTGAAGCGGCTGATAATGTGTGAAGGGCCGAATGAGCTGAAGGTCATGAACATCCTTCTTGAGAATGACGCTCTGATTTTCACGGAGGACGACCTTCTGGGATTGACGGCCTACCATGCAAGGCAAATCAAGTCAAGCACCCAGGTGCGAACGGCGCTCAACCTTTATCCAGGAAATGATGTGCTTGTTATGCGCGTTGGAGATAAACAGACGGACAAGCTGACGATTCCTGCTGATTACAAAGAGAAGATCAAAGGAATCGAGAAATATTGCACGATGCCGGAGTTGGAGATGCTCCTGATCATCTCCGAGGGGCTTGTCAAGGAATACGAAAAAGTGAAATCCGGAACGGATCCCAAGGACTTCTCCAAGGCCAATATCGTATACAATAGAAAACGATATGACAACAGTACGCAGTTCTTCGAGGATTACTATGGAAACGATTGTGAAAAACTGATCGCCGCGATCCGGGAATATAAGCGGATTAAGGGATCCCACAGGAAAGACGAGCTGTACCTGGCAGACCTACTGAAATGAAATCGAATGACCTCGCCGATCATGGCGGGGTTTTTATGCTCAAAATGGACAAATGTTCTTGGAATCTTTGTGCACATTATGGCGCGAATCCTGCGATATGATCTGAACCCCAAAATGTCAACGGAGCCGGAAGAAGCAGAGAGAACAGAAGAAAAGCCGATGCCAGATCTGCCCAAGAATAAGCATGAACTGGCTGTGATCCTATTAAATAAGACACTCGCAAATGGCCCAGTCGAGTCAGTGGAAATACATAATATCATGGCTCAATACCGTATTGGTGAAAAGACTTTAAATGAAGTGAGGGTGGCTATGGGTATAAAGCCCTACCGCAAGATGCGTCGGTGGTACTGGGTGCTACCTACAAGCAATGAAGGAAGTGATGATGAATGATCATAAGTGAGAAGCAGACGGCGGACAGCAAACAGAAAATTACGAAACGCTATCAGGGCGTTGATCCATCCCTGTTGGAGGTCATTCCTGCCATCGCGACTGATGAAGTTGCCCTGGAAGAACGGCCTCTGAAGGTTGCTGTCTATGTCCGTGTCTCTACTGAAAACGATGAGCAGAAATCATCCTATGAGCTGCAGGTCAACGACTTCACGGCAAGAATCAACAATAATCCGCATTGGGAGTTCGCAGGCATCTATGCCGACGAAGGCATCCCCGGCACAGAGTTGTCGCACCGGAAAGGGATGCTGCAGATGATCGAAGATGCCAAGGCCGGAAAGATCGATCACATCCTGGCCAAGTCAATCGCCCGTTTTGCGAGAAATGTGGTGGACTGCCTGTCGGTGATCGATGAGCTAAAGAAATATGGCGTTGGCGTCCATTTCGACGAGAACAACCTGTATACAATGGACTCGACCGGAAGCTTGGTGCTGACGATCCTGGCGACTGTGGCGGAGGAGGAATCCCGGTCCAAGTCTTTCATCATGAACTGGTCGATCGAGCGGAGGTTTTCAAAGGGCATCTTTCTCACACTGAAACTGCTCGGATATGATCTGGACGAGGAAGGACAACTGGTCGTTAATCCGGATGAAGCGGAGACCGTCAAGGTAATCTACGACCTGTTTCTAAACGGATGGACAACCCGGGAGATTGCTGACTTACTAACCGAGTATGGAAGGACCACCAAAATAGGTAACGGTATTACGACGGGCTTTCGCCTTGTTAACGGTGTCAAGTACACATGATACCTCCATGTTATCTGAGAGGGTCCAGGCGATGATCTTTCGGGAGAACAGATCCATGATGCTGGTAAGGTAAGCAAAGCCATCGCAAGTCCAGATATAGGTAATGTCCCAGTTATTCCGACATCGTGATAACATCGATTATCCCGATGATTGTGTTATCCCGATATTTCTCCACAGATGTTACGTTCTCGGGATGTTTTAATAAAAATGTCGGAATAACTTTATCATTTTAACATACAATGCCTTACGTATACTTGATCAACAACACCAAAAAAAGGAGGCATTTGTATGTTACAGGTATCTATCAACGAGTGCATAAATGCGGTGATGGATTTCTGCAGGGAAAACCGTTCCCCGGATACCATAAGCTGCTACCAGAAGGCGTGCGATTTTGTCGTTAATGCGTATAGTGATCGCTCCATAACGGAGTATGACCAATATCTGCATGAAGAGTTGCTCCAGGCAAGCAGAAAGCGTGTTCTTGAAAGCAGCTCATCACTGGAAAGGTTCGAAAGATACGTTTTCCGCGTGCTGTCGATGATCCAGGATTATTATTCTGGTAATCCGTTTCGGGAGAAATATTTTTTAACTGGCAGATTCAAGCATTATCTGTCCCCGTTTTTTGAGACAATTGCAGAAGAATTCCGATCATCATTAAAGCAAAAGCCGCTGACCATCCCGGTGCTTTACTCCATCGCAAGAGATTTCTTCTATTATCTCCAGGAGGAAGGGGTCAATGATTTTTCAAAGATTACACAGGAAACCATTTATGAATTCCTGATGGAAGAATATGGCGACCACAGCGGGTGCATGGGCAATGTCTGTTATGTTACAAGGCTACTTTTAGACTTCCTTCGAAGCAAGGGACATCAAAATATCCCTTCAGAATTGATGCCTTTTTCCCTCCCGCCTTCCGGGAGAAAAGTGCTCCCTGCACTGCAGGAGGAAGAACTTGAGAGTATTATTTCGTCGATTGACCGCAGAACAGTTAGCGGGAAAAGGAACTACGCTATGCTCATGCTCGCCACATGCACGGGACTCCGCAGCATCGACATAGCCAACCTTCGCCTCCTGGACATCAACTGGGCTGCCCTGACAATCTATCTGGTACAGCATAAGACATCAGCAGGGCTGGCACTCCCGCTTGATGCAGGCGTCGCAGCAGCTGTTGCCGACTATATCCTGAATGCTAGGCCTGAAGTAGAAACCCCGTATGTTTTCCTGACGGAATGCAAGCCATACAGAAAGCTCAGCGACAAATCGAGTGTGTCCAATGTCTTTAATAAATATGCGAGGCTGTCCGGTATAGATAAAAAGCCTCTTGACGGTAAATCATTCCATGCGATCAGGCGCACTGTGGGTTCGTGGCTGCTGAAATCCGGGACCAACCCGGAGATGATATCTCAGATCCTTGGCCACCAGGATAAAACAGTACTGAAAAGATACCTTCCCATCGAGCAGGAATCGATGAGGATCTGCGCTCTCGGCTTCTCGGGGATCCCGCTGAGATCGGAGGTGTATGCATGAGATACACCTTTGCAAGCCATTTCGCGGACGATATCAATGCTTACATCCAGCTCAGGAAATCCCTGGGGAACAAAGAGGAAACCTTTGCAAGACGGCTCCATTCGTTTGACCGCTTCTGCGCGCTCCATTTCCCGAATGACTTCATCCTCAGCAGGGAGATCTGCGAAGGCTGGTGCACCCTCCAGGAAACCGAAAATCTTGCAACGCTCCGATTGAGGACAGGAATACTCAGGGATTTCGCAAAATATTTAGTCAGCGTACAGAAGAAAGCTTACGTTATTCCAGACGGATATACAGGCAGGCCTCCCAGATATTTCCCTTATCTCTACACAGATGAGGAACTTTCTTCATTTTTCGAGTCTGCGGATTCAATCGGCCCGCATAAACTCTCGCCGTGCCGGGAATACGTGGTACCGGTTCTGTTCAGGATGCTCTATTGTTGCGGGCTCAGGCCCCAGGAAATACCCCCGCTCACCGTGGATGATGTCAATCTCGAAACGGGGATAATCCTGGTCCGCGTTTCAAAGCGGCACAAGGACCGGATCGTCCCGATGTCATCCGATCTTATGGAACTCTGCAGGGACTATGACCGCCGCATGGACGCAATCCTTCCTGGCCGAACGTATTTCTTCCAGTGCAGACCAGAAACAAGCTGTTCCGTTCGTTGGATACAGGCCCAGTTTTATAAGTGCTGGAAGCGCGCCGGCAAGGAGTTCCGCAAGGACCACCATCCCCGTGTATATGATTTCCGGCATAACCATGCTACCCACGTGATCAGGAAGTGGATGAATGAAGGCCTGGATGTCATGAGCCTGATGCCATACCTGAGCAGCTACATGGGACATGAGTCAATCGAATATACCGCCTATTACATCCATCTTGTCCCGGAGCACCTTTCGGAATCCGGAAAGACGAGATGGGAAACGGGAATCGAGGTGCCATCCTATGAAAACTGACCGGATGCATCTCTTTACGATGATAAAAAAATACCTTACCCTGTACCTGCCGAAGCAGAAAAAAGCCAGCGCCAACACGACCAAGTCGTATAGGGAAGCCATCAACCTACTTCTGGATTTCCTTTGCCAGAGCCTCGGCAAGCCACTCGGAACGATAAGCCTGGAGGACATAGCTCCCGAGAATGTCGAACTTTTCATCCAGTGGCTCCAGGAGGAACGTGGCTGCCATGGGGCTACGCTCAACCAGCGCCTTTCGGCAATACGGGCATTTTTGAAATACTGCGGAATGAACGACCCCGCGTGCAATAGCCATTATCTTTCCATATGCGCGCTGCCGAAGCGGAAAGTTGAGAAGAGACTGACGGTTGACTACTTCAGCGAAAACGCATTGAGGGTAATGCTTGCCTCCCCTGATCCCGAGAAGAAAGGCGGACACCGCGATCTGTTTTACATGCTGCTGTTGTATGATACGGGCGCGCGAAACCAGGAGCTCCTCGATCTTCGTATTGGTGATTTCTCAACATGTGGGCATGCTCCATATGTGACACTCCACGGTAAAGGAGGAAAAATCAGAACCGTACCTGTCATGGAAGAGACAATGCAGCATCTTTCCAGTTATCTGCACAGCTTTCATCAGGGTTCTGACAATGACGAGTTTCTTTTTTATACGACCAGCCATGGCATCAGGCACCAGATGTCAGATGATAATGTGGCGCGCTTTATTGACAAATATGCCGCCATGGCAAGGAAGACATGCGATGAGGTCCCTGATAATGTCACGCCGCATATGTTCAGGCACAGTCGGGCCTTGCATCTGTACAGGGCGGGAGTGCCGCTCCCGCTGATATCAGAATGGCTGGGCCATTCCAATATAGAAACGACATTGATTTACGCATATGCTGATACCGAAATGAAAAGAGCTGCAATCGAAAAAGCCACTGCGCAAAACCACCCGCTACGCAACCAGGAAATATTTGATTTTTCTGCATTGGATGATGATGCAATTAAAAAGCTTTACGGACTGAAGTGATCATGTAGTTATCCCGATAATTTTCTTAAAATTCGTTCGTATACCTTATCACATAGATATAATATCGGGATAACACAATCATCGGGATAATCCGTGCACCAGACGGCGTTTGGACGGTCAGGGTTGAATTTGCTCCTTTAACACGTTATGCAGTTCCTTGGAGAAGTCGGAATCCTTTGTGGTGGCGATCCAGGGTTTGGACCACTGAGCGCGGATGCCCATCTCGCGCATGTACTTGCCAACAGTGCGTTCCGAGATTTTCTCGCCGATCTTGCGAAGCTCGGCGGTGATTTTGGGAGCCCCGTAGTTCTGCTTGGATTTATCGTAGATCTTTCGGATCTTCTGCTTAATGGCAGCCTTCCGCTGCTGGGCGGCAGAAGGCTTGTGCCTGGTGAAAGCACGGTAGCCGGAGCGGGAAACGCCTAAGTGTTTCAGCATTCCGGAGATGGAGACACGACGTTTGGTTATTTTGGATGTCTCCACCTTGGCAGCAACTTCCGTATAGATGGTTGTTGTCAGTTTTTTTCCAGAATGCCGATGGCTTTTTTTAGGACATCAAGGGCGTCCTGGGCATCACGAAGTTCACGCTTGAGACGGGCGATTTCCTTCTGCTCATCAGAAGCGTAGTTACCGGAACCGCGGACAGGTATATCACCATCGTTTTTCTCGGACTGTTGTTTCCAGCGGGACAGGGTGCTTAGACCGATACCAAGGTTCTTACAGCACTCTTCCTGAGTGAGATCGGGATGTTCGCGGACATACTTCAGGGCATCAAACTTAAACTGTTTATCGTGTTGTTTACCTTTACGTGACATGATGGGATCCTCCTGTGAGATCAGCTAATATCATAACATTGATCACTGGAGAAATCTCATTTTAGCTTGAACTATTTAGATACTAACACCAGTTCCTGTCCGTCGTGATCCTGTGGTAAAATCGAATTGGGCATAAGCCATGGGTGGCGAAGTGAGGCAAGAGGTCTAATAAATCGATTTACTGTGAACTCTGCACATGAGTTCCACTAAAAGATCCATTTTTGCCGAGGTTCCTGAAAAATCCGGGAAATATAAGTTGATGGAAAGAACGTTGTAAAGGCTCTAATTGCATACTTTTGACGATTCTGTTAATATAATTCACAATTAATTCTATGAAAGAAGGGGAGCTTATTATCATGAATCCATATATAAACAGCGAAGACACAGAAGTGGACATGTTAGATCTGGGTAAATATCTGCTTCGCAAAGCTGCATGGATTCTGCTGGCAGGATTGATCTGTGCAGGCATTGCAGGCGCATACCGGTATTTCACTTTGAGACGAGCTGGATCAGATCAACAAGCGGTAGCGCAGGCAGAGACAGAATATGAGCTGGACGTAGAACGATTTGAGCAGCAGTCTGAACTTCTTGATGCATCAGATAAGAATGCTTTGGGCTTTATTCAGAAGCAGAAGGAGTATCTTCAGAATTCATTGCTGATGCAATTGGATCCGTATCATGTGTGGACAGATGCGGTGGTTGTCAATATAGTCAGCGATGAATTGGACTTCCATGCATACCAGTTCAGAGAACTTTATAAGAATGAGTTACTGAATGGAGATTATCTGCAGGATCTTGCAAAAGAGCGCGAAACGGATCCGGGATATCTCAGTGAATTGATTTGTGTTGATAGGATAGACAGAGTTTATGGAATCGGTACCAACAATTCCGTGGTGCTTTCTCCTGCCGAGGATCAGGACAGTTCGAATACGTCTTCTGTGATTTCTATAACCACATATGGAAAGACGAAGGCGGAGGCACAAGACCTGATGGATGTGGTTATAAAGGAATTGCAGTTCGTTCATGAGGAATCCGAGAAGTTGCTCCCTCATGAGATCCGTATTGTCTCCAGAGCCAGTGCTGAGATCGTGGATACAAACCTTCGTCAACGACAGAAAGATACTTTAAGCTTTACCCAGTTTCTTGCTTATCAGATGAAGGATAATGTTGATAAGGCAGCACTTCTAAGTAAACCGGCGGAATCGGCAGAGCCAGCGGGTGATGGAATCTCAAAGAAGAGTCTGCTGAAATATGGTTTGATTGGTTTTGCCATTGGAGTATTCCTCATGTGCCTGTGGTATGCGCTAAGGTTTAAGCTCAATGACAAGCTAGTGGATTATAAGGGGATCGAACAGAATGGTATGCTTCTGAAGCAGCTTGGTTCTGTCTCTGATCAAGGGATTGCGATGGTCGCGGCAAACATTCGCAATTTTGCAGGTGAAAAGAAACAACTGTTCCTGACAGGTATGGCAACGCAGGATCAGTTTGATCAGATCTGCAGCAGTTTGCGGGAGTATCTATCTGATTATCAGCTTGTTGACGCAAGGGATATCATCCATGATCCGAAGTCTAGAGAATTACTTCTGGGCTGTGAAGCGGCTGTCCTGATCGAACAAAAAGGGGAAACATGTTATTCCAGTATGAAGGATGAAACGATCTTCCTGTTCAATGCAGGCAAGGAGATTATTGGCGTTGTGATTGTATAAATCAACTCTCTACACGGTATACTACATAAGCTACTGATCGTCTGGCCTGTGTAGAAAGAGGAAGTATAGCTTCAAATATAGGTGATCAGAAACATTTGACCTTCATGGGCAAAGAATTGGCTGTGCATTTCTGAGATATGGAACCATTTGCTAATTATATCATAGACTATGGGTATTATTTCATCGCTGCAGCTGCAGCGGGCCTTTTTCTCGCAATTCTGAGGGGGAGGCGAAGAATCTTTGTAATACCAGCCGTGATTATGGGAGCGTTGATTATCAACCCTCTGTTTAGATATCTTTGGGTTGATGGCCTCCATCTTCAGTATTACTGGAGGGTATTATGGATCGTTCCGGTCATTCCTTTCTGTGCCTGTCTTGCTCCTGCAATTACAGAAAAACTGAATAATTCAAGCCTGAAAGGGGGCATTGTCGTTACATGTGCGGCGGTGTTCGTTTTGACCGGAACATTTATTTACAGTCAGGCACATTGTTACTTTTTTATTCCTGCGGAAAACATGGAAAAGCTTCCGCAGCCGGCAATTGAGATCGCAGAAGCATTGCTGGAGTTGGAGGATCACCCCAGGGTTGTGGCGGAGCCTTCGATCGGAATATATCTTCGGCAGTATTCCTCCGATATTGATTTGCTGTATGGAAGAGATATCTATGGATACATCAAGCCTGCCGGAAGTGAAGCGCAAAGGGTGCAGAATGAACTGAACAATGAAGGCGGGAATTATGAAGTAATATTGGATGTGATGCGGAAAGAATTATATGATTATCTTGTGATTCCCACCGATTGGGATTATGGAAAATCCCAGCTCGGTCAACTGGGATATATCATCTGCTCCGATGTGGCGGGTTATCAGATATATAAAGCACCTGTGACATCGGTAAAGGAACGGGATCAGGACGGCAGGATCCTTTCTGCGATCTATATAGATCAGAATGGCGATATTACAGATGGCCCGGAGGGGTATGAAAAGGTTTTGTATACTTATGCGAACAATGGCACCCTGATCGAACGGACGATGGTAGATATGGAAAGCTCCGGAGGACGTAACCGACCGGATGGCACATATGGACTGCGGGAAGAATATGCCCTGGACGGAAGCCTGGTCTCCCGGCGATATCTGGATATGGATGGTTCCATGATGATGTGCAGAGAGGGGTATGCGGAAGCGCGGTGGGAAAAGGATGAAAAAGGGATTCGGTTTGTTGCTTTTTATGACGATGATGGTCAGCTGACCGCGCCGGAAGGAAAGAATGTTGTACCAGACGTAGTGGATGATTGGACATGCTGGATGAAGCCGGATCCTGAAAAAGAGAACTGTTGTTTTACCGTCGGAAGATATGCGCTTGGGAAAAAGCAGACAGGAGATGTGTATACATGTCGGATAGAGATTGAGTTTTCGGGAGTCCAGGCCTGTGAAGAGCTGCCGTTCACATTCTGGACACAGGGCGCGGCAGATCAGGAATGGGGAATTGGAAATGTCTGGAATTCAAGCCTCGTGACGCTCGATGCAGCGCCGACGGATGGAGCCTATGAGTATACTTCTTCCGTGGAAGTTACGGAACCGATGACTGCGGTGAGCTGGTTTGACATTGGATTTCGGTGCGATAACTGGGCTTCAGGGAAGTTCAGGGTCAGAGGAATCAGGATTGAGAAGGAAGATACGCCGACTCTGGAGGCCTGACAGGAGGAGGGATTGTTATCAGCGTTTTTATGACGATTGCTGCGCTTTTGATACCGCTTTTTGCAGGTATGATATTTTTCAGAAGAGGAGAGAAGATCACAGCTGGAAGACTGGCGGGTGGATATCTTCTTGGGCAGATGCTTCTGTGGGCGATATTTCAGGTGATCGCGGTACCTTTGGTGCTGGTTAAGGGGTCCTTCTCTGTGCTGTTCTGGATATGGATTCTCAGTTCTCTGATGATTGTAGCGCTTGGGATCGGAAGAGTTGTACAGTGCCGGTGGAAATCGAAGATATCGTATCCGGATTCGTTCATGATGTGGTTCATATTGTTTGCTGTTATCGCATTGATTCTGATTCAGATGGAGTATTATATATGCGGAACACATCTGGATCAGGATGACGCTCGGTGGATTGCAGAAGCGGGGGATGCGATCACGAAGAATACGATGTTTCTGCATAACCCCGCGACGGGCGATTATCTGGGTTCATTTCAGGGCGAGATGCTGAAGGATGTCTACTCTCCGTTCCCGCTGTATATCGCAGTTCTGTCGAAGTTCACGGGACTTCGTCCGGCTGCGATGGCACATACAGTTTTTGCGCCGGTTTTGCTTATCCTTTCGTACATGGCGTATGCGAGGCTGGCAGGACTGCTGTTTGACGGATATCATGAACGGTTGATCTTTCTGCTGGGGGTTGCAGTGATCACGATGTTTTTTCCCGGAGGAAGCGGAACCGCGGCAGCCTTCACACTGATCCGAATCTGGCAGGGAAAGGCGGTGGCTGCGGGAGTCATGATTCCTGCGATCCTGTCGCAGGTTGTGCTGATCCAGAAAGACAATAACGTGACGAATTGGCTGATACTGGGGATGATGGGGTGCGCAGGCAGCTTACTATCCGGAATGGGGATCCTGATCGCTCTGTTTATGATCGGGGGATACGGAATTTACATTGTGGCTTGCAATCGGATGAGGGGAGTTTTCCTGTGGATGATTGCGATGAGTCCGGCCGGTGTGTTTGAAGTGGCGTCGCAGGTATTGCAAAGGTCTGTTTGAAGAAAGACTACAGGAGGGGCAGAAATGTCAGGACAGAAGCGTGTATCGATCCGAATTGCCGGAGGTGTCTGCGGCATTTTTTTGTTTGCATGTGCGGCGCTTCTCATGAGAGTCCGTACGGAAAATGCTGCCATGGCAGCTGCTTCCACGAAGAAGATAAGGATCAGTCTCGAAGAAACGTCCTGGGCGGGACAGTACACCGGGGACATGGATGCAGGAATGCCCGTTGGAGAAGGGCAGTTTGTGTCAGAGGATGGTTCTGTCGTCTGCGATGGAACCTGGAAGGATGGAAAACTGGAAGGAGCCGTGGAGATTAGGTATTCCGACGGTACTGTTGCTCAGGGGACATTCCATAAAGGGAAAGCGGACGGGCTGTTTCGGTTCATTAAGCAGGGCAGTGTCACGGAAGAGAAGTTTTTTTGTAAGGGAGCCCAGTGCGGATGCTATTCGGTATATGAGGACGGACTACAGAAGGAACAGGAATTGCTTGTCAATGGAATGCCACTCCCTGAATTAATGGATCAGGCTGTTCCCATGACGAGGCGCTGTTATGAGGAGAAGACATACCTGGGACAGGTTGTCTCGGTGAGCGGTGAAGTGTTGTATGTCGGCCAGGACAAGGAGGAATGTTATTGCAGGATCAGAACGGAAGAGGTCGGTATGATCTATTTCAGCTATGTGAATGGAAATGGGGATGGGGCTGATCAGGCGATCCTGCCGAATATGACTTCCGGGGATCGTGTCCGGATCTATGGCTATCTTTTGCCGGATCGGAAGGATCTGATCGTGAATGATATGAAGGGATATGGTAATTCCTATCTTTCTTTTCTTCCTCTCTATGGTGAACTATCGCAGGAGGAGCCGAACAGGGAAAATCATGAGAGATATCCGTACCATTCCTACGGGTTACCTGCGGACGGTATCTACATAGTACAGGACAGTGTATTGAGAGACGGAATGCAGTTTTTGTTCTGCAGGCGTCAGGAGGAGACGGAAACGTCCGGGTTTGTTGTTCTGGAGACAGACGTGGATGACATTGAGAGGCCGGTCTATCTGGAGGGGGATGTACTGGAAGTGGAAGGATACTATAACGGACAGTACAAGGAATCTTCTCAGGCGGATATTCTTAGTCTGAGCAGTTTTATGGCTGCAGTACAGCGCGGTGCGGATGACATTGTAGCAGGGAACTATTCCATGTATCCATTGATTCTTGTCTCAGATGTTCAGGTGCAACAGGGAGATCACTGATGGGAAACAGCTTGAATATGACCAGAAAAGGGAGTGCTCGTCTGATCCGAATTGTGTATGGAATGATCGCCCTTGGCGTGATCCTGTTCAGTATGTGGTCTTTTCTCCACGGGTCGGCAGAGTGGGTAACAGAAAACTACGGAACAACAACGGATGGCCAGTTAATGATAGAGGACGGATCGGTTTATCGCGTTTCCTTTATCATCCGGCATGATGGGTTTCGCGGGATCAATGTGAAACTGTCGCCGGCTGTGGTAACCTATGGCGAGGAGCAGCTTCTGTTTACTCTGACAGACCAACAGACCGGAGACGAGATTGATCGGTATGAGATCGCTCTGGCTGACATGGTATGCCTGGTGGATACCTTTATCCCCCTCCAGTACGACCGTTCCGCGGGCCGTGAGGTTTCGGTTACAATTGCCGGTGAGAACCTTCATCGAAGTCCGGCACTTAGCCTGTCAGAGAACCATGTGTCAGACACGACGCTGTACGTGAACGGAAAACCGGAGAAGAACCGGTATCTGGTGTTTTCAGCGGCTTACAGAAAGGATTCCAGATATAATATTCAGGCGGCGGTAAGAGGCATCGCCATTCTGTTTTTCCTTGCGCTGGCGTACTTCTGGACAGGACTTGAGAAGAGAGAACATAAGGAGGTTTCTGCGGAGAAATCCAGGGATTCCGCGAAGGAGGAGAAAAGAACCAGCAGGGCTGCCGCAGGGATGCTTCTTATGTTTTTGCTTCTTTCAGCTGTGTACGTATCTCTCACATTATATACATACATCAACCTGAAACGGAATGTACTATCGAAAGATAAGAGCATTGAGGTCGTATCAAAGGACGATTTGTATTCCGGAGAGATACGGATCGATGAGAATACGGCGCAGATGACATACACATTCCTTTCTCAGCAGAATGCATTGTCATCTCTGATTTTTTCTGTCAGCGCGTCGCCAGGAAACGGGGATGCGAGAATCCATGTTCGTATCTGGGACAGGAAGTACAAAGTCTGCTGTCACGATGAAACTGTTAAAGTAAAGGATCTTCCTTCCAAAAGGGGAAGATGGGAAATCTTTCTGAGAAATGAGTTATCGGAGTCCCGTGACAGGGAGGTCACAATCGAGCTTGAGCCGGTGGCGTTTGACGATGCGGAGGTGGTCTTTTACACGGGGAGGTCCGGAGGCGGAACGGAGATCAGTATCGACGGGAGGCGCACAAATCTTTTTCCGATTCTGTATGCCTGCTATGCGAAGAATTTTTATCTTAAGACATTGTTCCTGATTTTTACTGTGCTTGGATATGGGTTCCTGGTGCTTTGCTTTGTATTGCTTTCCATGTGGAAGGTATCGCCGGAAAAGGGATTCCTTCCGTTGACACTTTATCTGGGACTCCTGTATATGCTTGTTGTGCCGGTTTATTCTGTTCCGGATGAGTATACCCATATCGACAGCGCGTATATCGTTTCAAATCGCCTTCTGGGGATTGAGGCTCCTGATGGAATGCCGGGATATGACTATAAGCGTGCGGAGGATGTGGATAACGGGGAGTATCTAAGGTACGCGGCAGAGAAGTCTGATTACAGGCGCTTGTATACGGGCTTGTTTCGCCCCGCCACTGATACGTCCCTTGTGCTGACCGCCTGCCGGGATGCAACAGCGAATGCGGGCGTGCTGTACTATGTACCAGCAGCAATCGGATTGACGATTGGCCGTCTGCTTTCCCTTGGTACCCTTCCGATGCTGATGCTGGGGCGATTCTTTAATCTTGTCACGTCTCTTTTACTCTGTTACTATGCGTTGCGGAAGTTGCCGGGAAAGAGGTGGCTTTTCCTGTTATACGCGACAACTCCGATTCTGCTGCAGGAGGCGGCGTCTTTCTCGTACGATGCCCTTCTGAACGCGTTTGCGATGGTGTATGTTGCTCTGTGCTTCTCCTATGTCAGGGAGAGGGTTCACAGCTTCATCGATCCGTTGATGCTGTTTTTTGCGATGTTCCAGCTTGCGACAGTAAAGGGAGGGGTATATTTCCCGATCTGCTTCGTGATTCTTGTCATCCCTGTGGAGAGAAGATGGAAACTACGGCGTGCGGGCTTGTTTACGGGAGTGGTTTCGGCGGCAGTGATGACTGCATTCATGCAGAACAACATTAGCATGCTTCTGCGTAACTACCTGACGCCGAAGGCGGCCTCCATTGCGCCGTTCTCCGGAGGGGACCTCTTTACGGTGGGATATATCAGAGAACATCTGTTAAGGACGGTGAATGTTGCAGTTACGACGGTTTTTACGGAAACAAGCAGACTGATATGGGAGTTTTTTGGCGGGAAGATGGGATCCATGTATCAAATTCAGATGCCATGGATGTATATACTTCTGTTTATCGGCGTTTTTGTCATGGTGGGAAGACGGGATTCCGAAGGTTCTGTTATTGTGAGGCGCCTGAGCGTGGCAGGGATCGTGGTGATAACAGGCATGGTGATGGCCCTGATCGCACTGTCGATGCTTCTTGCCGATACCACGACTTCAAGCAGTGCGATTTCCGGTCTGCAGGGAAGATATTATATTCCGGTGATGTTTGCACCGTTAGCCGCTCTGTTTTCGCGGTGGAACTGTGAGCGGGAGGACGGGCCGGCAGTACCCGTTCATGTTGTGACTTGCTATTTTCTTGCGCAGTGTGTATTCTTATATAATATGATTCTGGTGATCTTCAGTTAAGGAAGATTGATCCAATTTGTGCTTTCTTAGAGGGGTTGGTTCGGCATACACACTACTGAAAGAGAGAAGTGGCATCATGAAAAAGCTGATTATTATTCCTGCGTTCAATGAACAGGAAAGTATTCTCGGTACGGTCAGCCGGATCCGTGAGCTGGCTCCGGATTATGATTATATCGTTGTAAATGACTGTTCGGAGGATGATACGCTTATGATCTGCCGCCGGAATCATATCAGGGTTTTGAACCTTCCGATCAATCTCGGCATCGGTGGGGCAGTGCAGACAGGATACCGATATGCGTATGAGAACGGGTATGAGATCGCCGTGCAGATGGATGGAGACGGACAGCATGATCCTGCGTATCTGTCCGTACTGGAGGAGGCACTGGTTAAGGACGGGCTGGATATGGTGATCGGCTCCAGATTTATCGATAATCAGGGATTTCAGTCCTCTACGATCAGGAGGGTTGGGATTCGGTTCTTCACGGCTTTGCTCCTGCTTCTGTTTGGGCAGAAGATTACGGATGCTACCTCTGGGATGAGGATGTGCAACCGGAGGGTGATGGAGCTCTTCATCCGGGACTATCCGAGGGATTATCCAGAGCCGGAGACGGTGGCAAGGCTCTTAAGGCACAGATTTGGTGTGCGGGAAGTTCCGGTGATGATGCGGGAACGGCAGGGAGGCGTCTCTTCTATCTCTATGAAGAAATCCATCTACTATATGATGAAGGTATCGATGGCGATTCTGATTGAGCGTCTGAGGTGACCCGCGCAAGGCGGAGGACAAGGTGATATGATGTCATTGAAATTGCAGGTGATTCTTGGAGTGATCCTGTTTCTGGCACTGGTCGGTATCCTGAATATGGTGCGGAGCCGGGCTCTGGAACTGAAGTATGTGCTGGCTTGGATTTTGTGTGATCTTGCGCTGCTGATCATGGTGATCTTCCCTCAGTCTATGGGAGGTCTTTCCCGGCTGCTGGGAATCTCGTCACCGATGAATATGATCTTCTTTCTCGGATTCCTGTTTTTCCTGGGGATTATCTTTTCTCTGACGGTTGCGCTGTCCCGAACGACAGAGCGGCTCAGGAAGCTGGCCCAGTCGGTCGCTCTCAGATTTGAGAAGCTCGAGGCGTGTGATGAACAGGGGGATGCAGTACAGGATCTGCCTGCAGATACAGAAGAGGTCTCCCGATAAGATCCATGAGTAAACTGGTACGAAATTTTGTATATGTAAATCTGCAGCAGCTGCTTACGATCATCATCCCGCTGATCACAACGCCATATCTGACCAGGCACCTCGGAGCAACATCGTTGGGAATTGACGGCTATGTGCTGTCAGTTGTCACCTTGTGCGAGACATTCGGCTCTCTCGGAACGAATATTTACGCAAACAGGGAGATAGCCTATGTCCGCGATGACAAAGAACGGCTGACGAACGTGTTCTGGGAACTGATGCTGCTCCGACTGGGACTGGGAGGAATCACCGCGGCAGTCTATCTCGCTGTCGGATTCCTATCCTCTTATCGGGTGATCTTCTGTATCCAGATCATGCACCTGATCGGATATTTCGTAGACACCTCGTGGCTTTTTGTCGGATTGGAGCGCATGCGCAGCGTTGTTCTGACGAATACGCTTGTCAAGACCGTGACAACCGTATGTATTTTCTTGCTGATTCACCAGGCATCTGATCTTAGACTGTATGTCGTGATCACTGCGGCCGGACAGTTGGCCATGGCAGCCTTGATCCTGCTCCAGTGCAGGAATGTCATCGGAAGACTGCATCCATCGCGTCTTCGGGTTTTCCGACATTTGAGACAGATTATCGCGTTGTTTCTTCCGCAGGCGGCATCTTCCATTTATGTTCTGTTCGACAAGACGATGCTGGGTCTGCTGGCGTCGGATATTTCCTGCGTGTCCATTTACGACAAAGGCGAGGTGCTCGTGAAGACACCCTGTGTCCTTGCACTTGCGGTCACGACGGTTCTGATGCCCCGGATGGCCAATGCGCATGCCGCAGGAAGGAAGCAGGAGGTGAAAAGGCTGGTCCACTATGCTTTGCAATATATGTTCCTTCTGTTTGTGCCGCTCGCGGTCGGGTTTGCGCTGGTTGCGCCGCCCTTTGTTACGTGGTATCTGGGGGAAAACTATGCGGGCAGTGCGAGGGTAATCCAGATCCTCTCGCCGATTATCCTTGCGATTGCACTAAGCAATGTGAGCGGGGCTCAGTATCTGATCGCCACGAATCAGACCCGGACGCTGACAATCTCCTACCTGTCTGCCGCGATTCTGAACCTTACAGGAAATTATTTTCTGATTCCGATATGGGAAGAGCTCGGAGCGGCATTCACGACCAGCCTGGCGGAGATCACAGTGATGCTGGTTCAGTTTTATGCCATGAGAAAGGCGCTGGGCAGGCTCGGTATCTTTGAGCTTGCATGGAAGAAGCTGATTGCTGTGTGCGCTATGACAGCCCTGATTCTTTTCATACAGCGCTGGCAGACTACTGTGGCACTCTGGATTGGACAGATTCTGGCAGGAGCGGCTGTGTACTTTGTGGTTCTGTTCTTGCTTCGGGATGAGGCACTTGAGAGGGGAATAAGGATGATTCGGGGATTCAGGAAGGCAGGAGGCTGACGGCTCAGATCCGTAGCCCGGAGGGTTAAAATGTCAGAGAAAGTATCGATCATCATGCCGGTCTATAACGGTGAGGCGTTTCTGAGAGATTCAATCGGGTCTGTTTTTTGCCAGACCTACAAGAATATTGAACTGATCGCGATCGATGACGGATCCCTGGATGCTTCCATGCAGATTCTCAGAGAACTGGAGAATGTCGCCCCGCAGGGAGTTTCTGTCAGAGTGATGCATCAGGAGAATCACGGGATCTGTTATACCAGAAACCGGGCACTGGATGCCGCGTCAGGCACTTATGTCATGTTCATGGATCAGGATGACAGTCTGAAGAAGAGATATGTGGAAAGGATGGTTCGCGGGATCGAGAAGGAGCAGGCGGATCTTCTGATCGGCGGATATGAGCTGGTCAGTGAAAAGAAGAAGGTGCTGAAAAAGGTTCATCTGAATCCCGCCCTTCCCTGGTCGCTGTATCAGATCAGCGCTCCGTGGGGAAGAATCTTTCGGAGAACTGTCATAGAGCAGGGACATGTTCGCTTTCTGATCACAAAGATCAGCGAGGACTTTTATTTTAACATGGTCTTCATGAGCTGCTGCGACAGGATTGCCGTGACGGACTATGCGGGCTATGGATGGACGTTTAGGAAAATGTCGGAGTCTCATGCGCATATGAGTAGAGCTTCCGATGACCGGAATGTCCTTGATATGCTCTCGGCTGTACTCAGGGATATGAAGCAGCCGAACCGGCTGGATTGTGACCTGATCGAATACATGATGGTGAAGCATATCGTTTGGTATCTTCTATATACAGCGAAGAGCATGGATCGGACTGCCTTGAGACGTCATTACACAGAGTGTATGCAATGGCTGGAGAGACGGTTTCCTGACTACAGGAAGAATCCTTATCTGGGATTCTTTACGCCGAAGGGAGAAGCGGTTCCTGTCCGTCTGATTGTGTATGGCGCAGTTAGGCTGAGCAGATGGAATCTTTTTTATCTGTTGCTCAGGCTCTACTCGAGGGTTGGAGGGATAGTGCGATGAGCGGGATTGTGAACGTGCTGATTTCTACGTATAATGGGGAAAAGTACATCAGGCAGCAGATTCGCAGTATTCAGAGGCAGACATATCCTGATATCCGAATCTATGTCCGCGATGACGGTTCTTCGGACCGGACGGTTCAGATCCTGGAGGAATATGCGGAGAAAGAGGAGATCACACTTATCAGGAGCGATGGCGTCAATATCGGATACGGGAGAAGTTTCCTGAAGCTGCTGCGTGCGGCTGAAGAGGGGGATTTTTGGGCCTTCTGTGATCAGGATGATGTTTGGCATCCCAGCAAGGTGGAATGGTCCCTCGAATGGCTGAGTATTCAGGGCGAAGGCATACCGGCTTTGGTGGGTAATTCCTATGTGCTGACTACGGAAGATCTTCGTATGGTGATCGGAACAAACCGACCGCCCTCTTACCGGTTCGACTTTCGCAGGAGTATCACGGACTGCCTCTATCAGGGATTTGTGATGACCATTAATGCTCCTCTGAGAGAACTGATGCTGAAGTGCGATGACACTCATCTGATCTCTCATGACTGGTGGGGTGTGATGCTGGCGGAGAAATTCGGGCGTTCTTACTTTGATTCCCGAATCGCCGCGAAACATCGGAGGCTTGATGCGAGCGTTTCTGTCATGACGCTGGGCAACCGGTTTCGCTGGCTGAAGCAGACGTTTTTGACGGGCAACTCCAGTATCAAGGCAAGTGCGAAAGAATATGAGCGGCTGTTCGGTTCGGTTATGCAGGACAGGGATGCACGGATCGCACATTGGTTTACGCACGATTCCTATCATCTTGCGGACTCCCTGAAGAAGGCGTTCTATCCGGGAAGGTGGAGGCCGTCTATGAGTTCTGAGATCGTGCTGCGATTCCTGATGTTGACAGGAAAAATTTGATGATTATAGCGCCGAAAGCCTGACTTCCACGCAAGCTTGCTTGCAGTGGAGGGAAAGGGGGCTACGTTGTCCAATGGACGGATACAAAGAGTTTTGAATCGGCGTTTGACGGGTTGACTTGTAATGGATGGTATGAAGCTGAGTGAGAGCCAGGTCGGAGTGAGTTATAACCTGCAGCTGATGCGGTTTCTTGCGGCGCTGGGTGTTGTATTTCATCATTCGTTTATTCTGTCCACAGGAAGCATGGACAGGGAATGGCTGAGCGCGGCGACCGGTGGCCAGCTGACGTTCGGGCTGGTCTCTGTTGGCCTTTTTTTTCTTGCGGGAGGCTATCTGATCGCAGGAAGCGCGCAGAAGAGCAGCAGCCTTTTTTCTTTTCTGAAGAGAAGGCTGATGCGGTTGATCCCGCCGTTGCTGGCAGTGAATACTGTGGTAATCGTTGTGTGCTGTGCGTTCTCGTCTTTGCCGGCTGCACGGTATTTTTGTCATCCGGATACCTGGAAGTACCTTTTGAACAGCGTATTCATTCTGAGACATGATCTTCCGGGTGTCTTTACGGAGAATGTCTACACGCGAACCGTAAACGGTGCACTGTGGACGATGCCTGTTGAATTCGGATGCTATTTGTTCTGCTATATTGTCAAGGCAGTCTTTGGATTTCGGAAGAAATCCTATGCAATTACGCTGCCGCTTGCGGGTGCCGGCATCGCGGTCGGAGTGTTGCTTCAAAAACGGATTCCGTTTCTCTCCGCTATGCTCCTCCCCTGCATCTTCTTTTATCTGGGGATGACGATCTGGGTTTATAAAGAGTACATTCACCTGAACCGTTTACTGTTTGTGGCGGCCTGCGCCGTAATGGTGATCGGGTGTATGTTCGGAGTCGGAAAGGCAGCACTTTTGATCGGAATGACGTATGCCGTGTTTTATCTGTCGTATGGAGTGCGTCAGATACCGAAACGGTGGGGTGCCGGCGGATTCTGGTCGTATGGTATCTATCTGTGGGCATTTCCGCTTCAGCAGATGATTATCCAGGGGTTCGGCGGGCAGATGAATTCTTACGTGAATTTTGCGATCTCGGCTCCGATCGTATGTGTGGGCGGAGCGTTGATTTATCATTTGATTGAAAAGAAGCGCGGATGAGGGAAGCAGTGCGAAGGAGGAACAGATGAAGGTTGTTGTGACTGGCGCAAGCGGGTACATGGGAAGATATGTTGTAAAGGAACTGCTGAACAGAGGACACGAAGTAACCGCTGTCGATCTCCACTACAAGGAGGTGGATACACGGGCTGCCTTTTCCGATGTTTCTATTTTTTCCGGTGATAAGGACATCTTCATGAAGCTGGGGCAGCCGGATCTGTGCATTCATCTGGCCTGGAGAGATGGATTCATCCATAATTCCCCAAAGCATATGGAGGATCTGTCAAAGCACTTTACGTTTCTGTATGATATGATCAAGGGTGGATGCAGACGGATTGCCGTGATGGGCACCATGCATGAGATCGGCTATTGGGAAGGAAAGGTAGATGCGGAGACACCGTGTCGTCCCCTCTCACAGTACGGTGTCGCGAAGAATGCGCTGCGGCAGTCCTTGCTGCTGCTGCAGGAGAAGGAAAATGTGAACCTGTACTGGCTTCGCGCGTTTTATATCACAGGGAACGATGAGCGCAATAGTTCTATTTTCACGAAACTGATCGAGGCCGCGGAGGATGGAAAGGAGTTTTTTCCGTTTACATCCGGGAAGAACCAGTATGACTTCATAGACATCAGAGAGCTGGCCAGGAGGATCGTTGCAGCGTCTACGCAGGATGAGTATACGGGGATCATTAATGTATGTTCGGGAAAGCCGGTCTCACTGAAGGATAAGGTTGAGTCTTTTATCAGGGAGAAAGGGTATCAGATCCGGTTGGACTATGGCGCATTTCCGGACAGGCCTTATGATTCTCCCGTGATCTACGGTGACAGCACAATCATCGACCGTATCATTAGAAAGCAGGAAGAGGAGAGTACAGCAGATGAAGTACACCGGTGAAGATCTCACGATTGTCCTTTGTGCCTATAAGGAATGCCCTTATCTCGAAAAGAGCCTGAGGGCACTGATGAATCAGACGGTAAAGTGCCATGTCGCGGTGTCAACTTCGACGCCGAATGAGTATATTTCGCGGATTGCCGGGAAATATCATGTTCCTGTTTGCGTGAATCCGGACGGCGGCCATGTGAAGGATTACAATTTTGCCATGCGGCAGGTCAAAACGAAGTTGGGAATGATCGCGCATCAGGATGATCTTCTGAGTCAGAGGTTCGTGGAAAAGAGCCTGAAGTCGCTGAACATGGCATCTGATCCGATCCTGTCTTTCACGGATTATCTGGAGATTCATAATGATGTTCCAGACAGGAAGCCGTCTGTCATGATTCGCATCAAGCGACTGCTGGTATGGCCGATGCGGATTCCGCTCTTTCGCAGAACTGTCTTTGCTAAACGGCTGGGGCAGTGTATCGGCAATCCCATCACGCATCCTTCGGTGATTTGCGTGATGGACCGCATGCCGGATCCACTCTTCCGCCTGCAGTATCAGGCATCCATGGACTGGGATCTATGGGAGCGGCTCTCCTGGGAGAAGGGCGAGTTCGCCTATGTTGGCAGCGTGCTCCTGCTTCACAGGATGACGAGCGAGAACGCGACCGCAAAATTGATTCATTCAACGAACGCAAGATATTCCGAAGAGTACGAGATCTTGAGCAGATTCTGGCCAAAGCCGGTCGCCAGGATTATTATGCATTTTTATTCCAGATCTGCGAAATATTATTGACTGTGATATCTTAAGATTATGGGTATGGGACAGGAAAATCAAAGAGCTGCGGCCGTGGGGAATCCTCTGCTGAGGAAAGAATATGCTTTTAAAGGCAGGTTTGTAATATGGACAGATATTCTTAAATACCTGTTTTCACTGATGCTGCTTTTTTTCGCCTTCCGGGTGAAGGAAGAAGCTGGGATGCTGATCACGGCGCTTTTTGAGCTTGGATGCGTACTTGCCGTTTCGAATCTGATTCACGGCAGGATTCTTCGCAATATCGTCAGCGGGGTACTGCACCTTCTGTTTAATTGTCAGATGCTTTTTATGTACTTTGCGGGGACATACCTGTCTCTTGTGATGATCACGAATGTTGACAGCTTCTCTGCGTTGTCCGGTAAGATGGTGATCTATCTGCTCGGTGCTGCGATGGTGGTTGTATTCAGCCTGCTTCCGATTCATGGCTGGAGCTTTTCGGCGGTTGGAAAACAAAGGATCCTTGCTTTATTTCTTGTGGCGGAACTCGTTGCGGTTATGATATTCGGGAACAGTGGTTCTCCTTATTATGCATATGGAGAACTGATCGCACAGGAGATCAATAATAAGAGACGGAAAATGCAGATAGAGAACGCGGAGGATATGACCCATGTGTTTTATCGGGAGGATATCGTAGGCGCGTCTTATGAGAAACCGGAGGATCTTCCGTCGCAGCCGAACATTATTCTGTTTTTTGCGGAGGGACTTTCGCAGAATGTGATCTCGGATGAACGGAATATCATGCCGTATACGGCAAAGCTTCAGAAGCAATCCTTGAATTTCATCAATTACTATAACCATACTTTCGCAACCTACCGTGGGCTGATCGGGCAGCTGTTTTCCGGCTATCAGCTTGAGAATATGGATTCGAACCATCTGATTTCTCTGCAAAGCATATTTTCGGATGAGGGGTACCATACAACGATCATCAATACGGAGCCGAACAATGTTGTTTTCCGGAATTATCTGAATGATCTGGGATTTGACCGGCTGATCAGCGAACCCGGGGAAGCGTATCAGGGAGCAACCGGCAGCCTCTCTGACAAAGAGGCCTTTGAGAAGCTGTATGAGGTTGCGGAGGAGGAATCTGGAAAGGATGTGCCCTTCTTTGTCGCGATGTATACATTCGGAACTCATGTCTCCCTGGATTCACCGGATGAGGTGTATGGAGACGGATCGCTGGCAGAGCTGAATAAGTTTTACAATCTGGACTGCCAGTTCCAGACGTTTATGGAGAAGTTTGAGGACAGCCGTCTGGCGGATAATACCATCCTGATCTTTACAACAGATCATGCATCCTATCAGGATAAATATTATCTGGAAGCATTTCCCGATTATGAGCGGCAGAACGGAATGGTCGATCAGATTCCGCTGTTTTTCTACTATAAAGGGATTAAGCCGGAAACTTTCGATGCGGAGGGAAGGAATTCCCTCGGTCTTGCGCCAACGGTTATGGATTATCTCGATCTGTCGAATCCAAACTATTTTCTGGGATCTTCGCTGTTCGCGTCAAGAGATAGCGCCATCACATCGACGGTTGATATGCTGAATACTGTTTTCACCACATCGCAGCCATACATCAGTACGGATCGCGGAGATATCAGGATCTTTGAAGACGATGAGAGTGAGATCATCGATGCGGTAGTGACAAAATATTATATTGCAAAATCACAAACGCCATAGGGCGTTCAGGAGGAATAAGAGGTTGAGAAGAATTCGGGTTGTCTTCCTGATGGGGTTATTCCTGCTTCTGCTCAGGGCTGATGGTTATGCTGACTGGGCGGTTACGAATTATCCCAGCAAGACGGGAAACATGGCGATTATTTATTCTGTCGTTAATCTGGATACTGGTGAGCTGGCACTGATAGACGGCGGCTATGTCGAGGACGGACCGCAGGTCAAGGAACTGATGGATCAGTATGGAACCGTAAACACATGGATCCTTACCCATTTTCACGAGGATCACTGCGGAGCTTTTAATGCGCTCTGGAGTAATCAAAAGGACAGAGTTGGAAGAGTATTCGTCAGCGCGATTGATCCGCAGCTATTACTGAAGAATGCGCAGAGCTGGGATAAAACGGGTTATCTGTCTTCGTTTTTAAAGAAGACGTCCGGCGATAAGAAGATCACCTCCCTTCATTCAGGAACAGAGATGAATGTTGTCGGCCTGAAAATGAATGTATTTCTTGCCGGAGATGATCCTGTCGTTTTTGAAAATCTGGAGTCTATTTGGAATAACTGCTCCGTTGTGTTTAAGCTGTCCGGGAGAAGAGATGCGGTGTTGTTTCTTGGTGATTTGCAGGATGAAACGATAGGAAACTACCTTGTTGAGAAATATGGCGCCGGGAAGCTGCGTGCCGAATATGTACAGGCAGCACATCATGGGCACTGGGGCTCGTCAACGAGCTTCTATGAAGTTGTCAAACCGGAGTTTATGTTCTTTGACGCGCCTGCATGGCTGATGAATGGAACACAGTTCACTGCAGGGAAGCTGAAGAAGTGGTGTGAGAAGCGGGGGATAAAAACCACAGATTACAGAGCTGGAGCTACGACCATTATTATTCGAAGCTCTGACCGATATGATCTTTCTGATATTGCAGAGATCACAGGCCTTCGGGATATGAAGTACAACGGGTCGGAGCGAAAGACAGGTTTTAAGCTCAGATATAAGAAGAATCTGTATAATCTTCAGAAAACCCTGGGAGAGTTGAAGGAGGGAAGAGACTACACTGTATCGTATAGCAATTATGTCGATGTTGGAACCGCGGTGGTCACCGTGTCGGGAATCAACCGGTTTTCAGGAACACTGCGTGGTGAATACCAGATTACCATGGGCCGGAAGCCTGCTTCGGTTAAAGCAAAGGTCAGAAAAAACAAGGTTACTGTCACGTGGAAAGCACCGAAGAGAAAATTTCGTAATCTTGTAAAGTCTGTTCAGGTGCAATATGCCACAGATCCGGAGTTCAGGGAAGACGTGCTGACAAAGCAGGTTGGAAAGAAAAAAACGAGTACGATTCTTAAGCTGTCGAAAGGGAAGAAATACTTTATCCGGGTGAGATTTGCCTTTGAAGCCGGATATTCAAAATGGAGTAAAGTAAAAAAAGTACGGCGGTGATTCTAAGGTGAAAGACTTTCTGGATGGTGTAACGGATAAGAGTAATGTTTGGAATGTCAATACGAAAAAGAAATACCACGAGTAAGACTCAAAAGTCTGACACGTCAATTGCCGATTGCTCAATCGCCACGGTAAAAAATTACTAAAACCCAATTATCTGCAGATGTTTCGAGGGGAATTATTTTACATGCGGTCTGAACTGATGATGTTCATAGGATTGATTGCCCTGATGGAACTTGGGATGGGTTACTATACCCTGCTCCGAATCAGGTCGGAGATCGCGATGGCTTTTTCCGCTTTGACGCTGATTGCTGTCCTTCATGTGTGCGGTTATACCTGCGGCCTTCGTGCTGGCTGCTGGGTGTTCTGCGGCATTTCAGCGGCCGGACTGATCCTGTTCCTGTTCAGAGGAAAAGACCGGGCAGGTTTTTTTTCGCCGGGCATTGCAGCGATGGTGGTTCTGTTTGTCGCCGCGCTCCTTGCGTTTCACGGAGACTATATCCAGACGTATGACGATTTTCACCAGTGGGCGGCAGAAGTAAAGTACATGCTGTTGCACAATTGGATTCCGACCGGCCCTGACTTCGTCGGGGATATAAATGTGCCGCCGGAGTCGAGCCTTTTTGTTGCGTTCTTCCAGATCTTAGGCGGATATAACGAAGGACATATGTACACGGCGGCTTTCCTTTTTACCGCTGTGGCTGCAGTAATCCCGCTGATGGAGCTGCGCTGGAAAGACTGGAGAAAGGGCATTCTGTATGTGCTTCTGGTCTATGCCGGTTTCTTTACTTTGTACAACCAGCCGTATAAGAGCATTTATGTGGATCTGCCGGCTGCTGTGTGGGCAGGAAGCGTCTGCATGCTGTGGACGCTTCTGGGGAATCATGCAGATCAGATTGCCGGTGCCCGTGCTGAGTATGTGGTAGATATAGTGGGGACTGCCGGCAGTGGAAGTGATGCCGGAGAATTGAAAATACTCTCTTTTAGAAAACGGTGTCTTCTGGTTCTTCCATTTCTGATCTTTCTGCCCCGCATCAAATGGGGTGTCAGCTTTCTGCTGTGGGCGTTTACGCTGGGATATATTCTGGTGGACTTTGCCACGCGGATTCCCTCCGATTATCTTCGTGCATTCTGGAAGCGCAGGTGGGCGTATGTTGTCGGGACTATGGCGGCAGTGGCTGCGCTCCTTCTTGGCGCGTGGTTTTTCATCGGTGAGTCCTTAATACCGGTCAGCCTGTCCGGAATCGTGGAAGCACTTACATTTTCCTCTAAGAAGGCAAGACTGACAGCAAGTACACTGGCGCACAATCTTTTCCAGAAGTCGTTGACCGGGAATCCGAACATGCCATTCCGCACCGTGCAGGCGACGATTCTCATCGTGATTCTTTTCTTTGTACTGGCGACCTGGTGTAGGAACTGCACGCGGAAAAGAGCGTTAATTTCACAGGCAATCTACTATTCGGTCTGCGTGATCCTGTATGCGATCGGACTGTATGTCTGTTATGTGAGTGTTTTTTCTTATGAGGAGAGTGTGAGGAACGCAACAGGATACCGATATCTGTCCATAGTGATTGTGTTCGGGTTTATCATATTCTGTGGACAGCTACTGGTGTCAATGACGGAGGAGCAGGGAGCCGGTTCTTCTGGTAAACGGTGGATCTCATGGCCGGTCTGGATGGGTATATTCTTGTGCCTGCTTCTGCTTAGCAACTTCAACACAAAGATGATCTACAAGGCTTCCTCACTGCAGCCGTGGCGCAACAAGAACTACAAGGTCATTAAGGAGACGAAGGATCACATCAACAGGATCCGGGAGATTATCACAGACAGCGATCGTGTCTATCTGCTCTCGAATGAATTCTCCCTGAAGGAGATGAATGAGTATCCGCTGTGTGTGTCGCTGTATTATCTGGACGGTCAGGTGAGCAACTACCTCAGAGAACCCTGGAAGTTTACGAAGGACGGGAGCATCAGTTTCCTGCATGAGAAAGAGGCCTCAATCGAGCAGTTCCCGGGTATGCTGCAGGCCGGGGGATACACGTATATCTGGGTACATTCCTATGACGCATATCTGCAGGAGAAGTTCCGGGAGTTGTTTGGCTGTGAGCTGGAGGCAGAGGGTCTGTATGAGATCGTGTACAGAGAAGACGGCAGCATGGGACTTATGCTGAGAGAAGAGCTGGAGAGCAGCAATCCGCATGAAGAGAAGGCGGAAGAAGCTGAGGAAGAAGATAAGTGACAGAGCAGCCGAAGAAGCAGATTGATGGCGGTGCAGTTGTAGAAGCAGATCAGTAGCGGAGCAACGAAGAAACTGGTAATTATCGGGAGAACACAATGCGACTGTTGGAGAATGAAACCTATCAGGCAGATCTGAGAGCGGTCTGTGGCCTTGACCTTCCCTGGGAGGAGCTGAATGGAAGAAGCATCCTGATCTCCGGCGCAACGGGAATGATCGGAAGCACGTTGATCGACGTGCTGATGATGCGGAACCGTGAATTGGAGACTTCCTCCGGTGAAGCAGCGGGCAAAGACAATGCTGCCGGGCGGGGCTGCAGAATCATTGCACTCGGCCGCAGCGAAGAGAAGGCAAAGAATCGCTTTCGGGAATACTGGGAGGATCCGCGGTTTGTTTTTGTGAGGTGCGACATCAATGACCGGGAGAGCCTGGAGCGCGGATGTGTGGAGGCCGGTGTCTGCGGATCTCAGGATGGATCTGATCAGAACACAGCCGGCACGATCGACTATGTCTTTCATGCCGCGAGCAATACCCATCCGGTTGCGTACGCGAATGATCCGATCGGGACAGTTGTGACGAATATCATTGGCCTGGATAATCTTCTGCACTTTGCTTCGGAGCATGGCTGCCGGAGATTTCTCTTCGCCTCCTCGAATGAGATCTATGGCGAGAACCGCGGCGATGCGGAGCTGTTTGACGAGAAGTACTGCGGCTATATCGACTGCAACACGCTGCGCGCCGGCTACCCGGAGAGCAAACGTGCAGGGGAAGCATTGTGCCAGGCGTATATCCGCCAGAAGGGACTCGATGTTGTGATCCCGCGGTTCACCAGATCATTCGGGCCAAGCCTGCTGCGTACGGATACAAAGGCGCTTTCCCAGTTTATCCGCAAGGGCATCGCGCGGGAGGACATCGTGCTGAAGAGTGCGGGAACACAGTTCTTCTCGTATACCTATGTCTGTGACGCAGTGAGCGGTCTTCTCTGCTGCCTGCTGAAGGGCTCCTGTGGAGAGGCTTACAATATTGCGGATGTCAGCTGTGATATCACACTGCGGGATCTGGCACAGACAATCGCGGATCTTGTAGGAACGAAGGTGGTCTTCGACCTGCCGGATGCGGTGGAGGCTGCAGGCTTCTCGAAGGCAACGAAAGCCCGGCTGGACAGTACGAAGCTTCAGGGGCTTGGCTGGAAGGCACAGTTTGATATGAAGACAGCGTTAGATCATACAATTGGGATTATGAGGGAGATCGAATCATGAATGTTGCACTGATTATCGCCGGTGGCTCCGGACATCGCATGGGCCAGGATATTCCGAAGCAGTTTATCAATGTTTACGACAAGCCGGTTCTGATCTATACCCTGGAAGGGTTTCAGCGGCATCCGATGATTGATGCCATTGAACTGGTATGCATCGACGGCTGGCATGATGTGGCGCGTGCATACGCGAAGCAGTTTGGGATCGACAAGCTGAAGTGGATCATCTCGGGAGGAGAGACCGGGCAGGAATCCATCCGCAACGGTGTCTATCATCTGGAGGATCAGTGCGCGGAAGAGGACATCGTTGTGATCCATGACGGCATCCGTCCGCTGGTGGACGCATCCGTTCTGACTGATGTGATCCGAAAGTGCGAGCAGTACGGAAACGGCGTGACAAGCATGCCTTACAATGAACAGATCTTCATTGTTGACGATGAGCTGTCTACCACAAAGTATATCCCGCGGGAGACATTGCGCCGGGTTCAGACGCCGCAGGCGTACAAGTATGGAATGCTTGACCGTGCCTATCACAGAGCTTTCGAAGAAGGGATCGGAATCAAGGGATCGGCTTACACGAATACGATGATGGTCGAGCTGGGAGAGCGGCTGTACTTTGCAGCCGGCTCTGACAAGAACATCAAGCTGACGACGAAGGATGACCTGGAGCTGTTCAAGGCTTACCTGAAGATGGATCCCGACAACTGGCTGAAGTAAGTGGCCTTGGAAAGCCGCTCAAGCGGCTGCGCGGTCGGGTACAAGTACGGCGGCGTCGTACCGGAACGCAGAAGCTTTTGCGCAGGGGAATGAGGGGAAAAGAGTCGGTAAGCGGAGAATAGTGTATGGATATCAGATTCCAGACAAAACAGGTGATCAAGCAGGCGGTGCAGAATGTTGTGCTGCCTGTTTGCTATCAGATGAGCCGGAGCAGAGCGGTAGATCCGGAGCTTGTCGTATTCGCGGACGCGCATCACAACAGCCGTCCGGCTGCGATGGAGCTTCTGTACCACAGGCTGAAGAAGCAAGGCACCTTCCGGATCGTGGAGCATTATCTGGATTACGGAAGTGCCGGCGCGGCGGCGGTGGCGGAGCATTCCATGCGCTTCATGCAGCTGTATGCGTCTGCCCGGTATGTTGTGATCTGCGATAATTTCCTGCCGGTGGCCTCCTGCGCGAAACGGAAAGAGACAAAGGTCATCCAGCTGTGGCATGCCTGCGGCTGCTATAAGAGGTTCGGCTATGATGCGCCGGATGATATCCCGAAGGATTATCATGGCGCGAATGTCTACAGGAATGCGGATTTGGTGACCGTTTCCGGCAAGGCAGCGGTCAGGCCATTTGCCTCAGCCATGCGCCTACCGGAGCATTGTGTGCAGCCGATTGGGGTAAGCCGTACCGATCTGTATGCCCGCAAGGCCTGGAGAGACAGATGCCGGAAGCAATTCTATGAGAAGTATCCGCTGGTGGTGGGAACGTTGGAAGAAGCGTTGGAAGAAGTTTCACCAGATTCCTGCAGCAGCGAAAATAAAAGCAGCGGAAATAAGAATAAAAAGAAAGTCGTCCTGTGGGCACCGACCTTCCGCGGCAATGCCGGTGTACCACAGCTGCCGGCACTGGATCTGAACCGGCTGCAGATGGAATTAGGGGAGGATTATCTTGTCCTTGCCTGCCTGCACCCGCATCTGCTGCGTGCGATGAAACAAGGTGCCGGGAAGCAGACCGGTTCCATGCAGGCCGGTATCAGGAATGGGGAAACCGGAGACAGCTATGAGCCTTTCGAAGATTTCGTCTGTGACATTCCCACGGAGGAACTTTATCCTGTCGCGGATGTGCTGATCGCGGACTACTCTTCCCTGATCTACGAGTATCTGCTGTTCCAAAAGCCGCTGGTGCTGTATGTACCGGATCTGGAAGCATATCGCAGCAGGCGGGGCTTTTATATGGAGATCGAAGAGATTCCGGGGCAGATTGTGAAAAAGGAGCAGGAGCTGGCTGCGGCCGTGAAACAGGCGGTGGAGTCTTCTGGGAAACATGCAGGGAGGAATGGCAGCCCGGGCGACTGCGCAAAGCTGGAGAAGTTCCTTTCAACCTATATGGGTGCCTGTGACGGAAAGGCGACAGAACGCATTGCTGCGTGGATGACACAGTAAGCCATCGCAGCAGCACCATTCAGAATTATTCTCCCCGCAGGATTCTTCCGGGATTTTCTTCGAAGAGCTCTTTGGCAGCTTCTTCCCCGTACTTTTTCCGGACAAAGGAGAAGCATTCGCCCATATGGGACGCCCGCTCAACCAGATCGTGGGCGTCGCTGGCGATGTAGCTGACAAGATCAAGATCGAGGAATTTTCGGGAGGCCTTCTTCACGGCGCGCCCGTCGAGACCGAGAATGGAATTCGCATTGACCTGAATCTGCGCGCCGGCATCCACAACCTCTTCTGCCAGACGGGGCTTGCGGTGGAAGACCTCATAGCGTTCCGCATGCGCGATGACCGGCTTCCAGCCGCGCAGAATAAGCTCCTGCGTATAGCTCAGGATCCGATCCAGACTGTCAGAATAAGAATACTCCGTCAGGACATAGCTGGTATCCGCAAGGGAGTGCACACGGCCTGTCTCCAGGTGATCAAAGATATCATGGTCAACATGATACTCGCATCCGGGGAACAGGCTGATCTGCTTTGAGGCGGCATATTCTCTGAGAACCTGATAGGCCTCCTCGATCTGCTGTGTCGGATAGTGGAACATATGATGCCGGTAATGAGGGGTTGCGATCACAGCCGTCACACCCATCTGTGCCATCTGGTCAATCATCAGCTGGCTGATCTGCAGATCCATGGATCCGTCATCAACGCCGTAAAGGACGTGGCAGTGTATATCGATCATATCGGTTCCCCTTCTTGTTTTCAGCATCCTTCCGCCGAAAGGCAGGGTGCTTCGTGCGCGGCAGCTTTGGCTGCATACGATGAACTCCTTTTTGCAGAATAGCACGGACAGGGAGGCGCGTTCAAGAGAAACCATCCTGAATTAGTCGTGATTTCATCTGTATCGAAACAGTTTGCAAGCGGTAATCCGCGCTATGTTGCCGGCATGAATGGCTGTGAACTCGCAAGGCTTGTTCTTGAATCTGCTGATGCTCAGTAGATCCCTTCATTGCCGTATGGAGGATCTGATGGAGTACGTTCCCATATGAAAAGAGGTATTTGCATGAATCTCTATTCTCATGTAAAATCAATTGGTTATGTACGATCTGTGGATGCATGTGTTTGCGTTTATGAAAAGTTGAGTCGTTTTTCATATGGCTAAGATTAAGTTTGGAGATTACCTGAAATCAAAAGAGCGCAGGGAAGCTGTCTATGAGTCGGATGAGTTGATCGCGAAGCGCGCAAGGGCTTTGATCGACGCGGATTCGTATGCCGTACAGCCGAAGTTCCGCGTGGAGAATTATAAGAAGGCAATGGACCTTCTGGAGCAGATTCCGGATCATCCCGATGCAGCCGGAATGCTTGAGGAATGCCGCGCAGGGATCAGTCAGGCACAGGCCGATATGGCCAGGACGGACTTTGAAAAAGGCAGGTATCATCTGGAGAATGCTGCGACCGAGCATGAATTCAAAAAGTCTTCCGAGGAGCTTGCGGCGATCTCGGAAGAGCTGAAGCAGCAGAAGGATGATCTGTCAAAAAGTCAGAACACATCGGATGCTGCAGGCTCTGCCCCGGAATATGAAGACATGATCCGTCAGACAGAAGCGATGAAGGTGCAGGCGGAGGAGAAGGTTGCGATCTATGCGAAAAAGACCACGCGCAGCAGATACATTGCCTTGGTCGTCTTTCTTGCGATCGTGGCTGCGTTGATCTATGCGATGGTGAGCGGATACGGGTGGTATCTGGCTGCGAAGATTGAGGGCCTGAGCGGCATGTATGATTCGGCGTACAGCCGGTTCTATAAGCTCGGCGATTACTTGGACAGCCGCGAGCAGTATCAGCTGTACAAAGAAAAGTACCTCAGGCAGCGGGAGCAGGAGGAGAGCCGGGATCTTCCGGACGCGGATGTGGGAGACACGGTTGCGTTCTCCGGCTTCAACTGGCTGGTTCTGGAGAAGGAAGATACCACATTGCGCCTGATCTGCACGGCACCGGACAAGAACAGCGTATTCTTCGGCGTATCCTATGACGGGCCGCAGAAGAAGCTCCGGGAGGAGATGAGCATCGAACCGGAGACGGGCGAGGCAGAGCATATGGCGGATGAGGAATCTGCTGTGACAGAATCGGAGCAGACAGAAGCGGATCAGCAAAGTGCTGCCGGGAAGGGCGGCAGTGCGGGCCGGACAGAAGAAACAGCGGACCCGGAGAAGGTTACAACATGGAAGGATTCCTCTCTCCGCGCCTATCTGAATGAGACAGTGCCGGAACATGAATTCACACCGGCGGAGATTGCGGCGATGGTTCCGCAGAACTCGGAAACCACACAGAATGCACAGTACGGGACGAAGCAGGAGGAGACGGTGGAAGACCTGGTCTCGATCCTGAGTGCGGAGCAGGTGCAGGCGTACCTCGAGGATGGAGTGATGAAGACGCCGTCTGTCGATATGTGGCTGCGTACCCCCGGGCATGATCTGCACAGTGCCGCGTATATGACTTCGAAGGGAAATATAATTCTGTACGGAAATGATGTGACGGATGACAGCCTTTCTGTGTGTCCGATGATTGTTGTGGACTATACAAAGATGGAGAGCGAATGAGTACTCTGAAATTCCGGATACGGATGTTTATCAAATATAAAGATCTTCTGGCCGAGCTGATCAAGCGCGATATCAAGCTGAAGTACCGCAGAAGCTTTCTGGGGTATGTCTGGAGCGTGCTGAATCCGCTGCTGATCATGATCGTTATGACCGTTGTGTTCTCTGCAATGTTCAAGAAGAACATCGAGAATTATCCGATCTATCTTCTGACCGGCCGGACGCTGTTTGAGTTCATGAAGAATGGAACGCAGAAGGGAATGAAGAGTGTCACCCAGAATGCGCTTTTGATGAAGAAAACGTACATTCCGAAATACATCTTCACCGTATCCACCGTGACGAGTGTCTTCATCGATACCGTATTCTCACTGGCGGCGTTCTTTATCGTGATGATTGCGACGCGCTCCCCGTTCTATGTGGAGCTGTTCTATCTGCCGGTGATTTTGGTCCAGCTGTATCTGTTTACGCTTGGCCTCAGCTTTTTCCTGGCGGAGCTGCATGTGTTCTTCCGCGATATCGAGTATATCTATCATGCGGTCTGCACCGCGTGGATGTATCTGTCCGCGCTGTTCTATCCAGTGGAGTCCCTGCCGCATCTTCTGCAGGTGCTGGTGAAGACGGTGAATCCGATGTATTACTACATCGCGCAGTTCCGTGACATCGCCCTGTACGGGAGAATGCCGGGTATGCGCATCGTCGTGGGAGGCTGGATCTGGGGAATCGCACTGATGGCGTTTGGACTCTTCATGTTCCAGAAGAACAAGGACAAGTTCGTTCTGTATCTGTAAAAAACTGCAGCAGGCCGCGTGTCTGCAACGATTTCAGGGAAATAATATGGAGAAGGAAAACATCATTGATGTGGATCATCTTTCCATCCAGTTTAATCTGGGCAATGTAAAGGTGAACAATCTGAAGGAATACACCATCCGGCGGCTGAAGCATGAGCTGACATTTCAGGAGTTTCTGGCGCTGAAGGATGTCGACCTGCATGTGAAGAAGGGCGAGTCCTGGGGGCTGATCGGGACAAACGGCTCGGGCAAGAGTACCCTGCTGAAAACGATCACCGGGATCATGAAGCCTTACAAGGGGACCGTGAAGGTGCGCGGCAAGATCGCGCCGATGATCGAGCTTGGCGCCGGCTTCGACCAGGAGCTGACGGCGAGAGAGAATATCTTCCTGAACGGCGCGGTGCTCGGACACTCGAAGAAGTTCATGGAGGAGCATTTTGACGAGATTGTCGAGTTCGCAGAGCTGCAGCGCTTTCTGAACTCTCCGATCAAGAACTATTCGTCGGGTATGAAGGCGCGTCTTGGCTTCGCGGTGGCGACCATGGTGGATCCGGACATCCTGATCTGCGATGAGGTTCTGGCCGTGGGAGACGAGGCATTCCGCAAGCGCTGCGAGGAGAGGATGCAGCATATGCTTTCGGGCGGTACGACGCTTCTGTATGTGTCGCATGACATCGAGTCCGTCAAGCAGCTGTGCGATCATGTTCTGTGGCTGGATCACGGCGAGGTCCTGATGTCGGGCGATCCGGATACGGTGTGCGATGCCTATGCGAGAAGGCTGGACAAGGTCTATTCCTTCCGCAGGAAGCTGGAGGAGGATCGGGAGCAGCTCGAGCGCGGCGATCATGTGGACTATCTCGTGGTTGGAGCCGGATTGTTCGGGTCTGTCTTTGCGCATGAGGCGAAGAAGGCCGGAAAGAAGGTTGCCGTCATCGAAAAGCGGGACCACATCGGCGGAAATATCTACACGGAGAAGGTCAACGGAATCCACGTGCACAAGTATGGCGCGCATATCTTCCATACCTCTGACCGGAAGGTCTGGAATTATGTCAACCGGTACGCGGAGTTCAACCAGTACATCAATGCGCCGGTGGCCAGGTACAGGGACGAGCTGTACAATCTGCCGTTTAACATGAACACCTTCTCAAGGATGTGGGGTGTGGTGACGCCGGAAGAAGCCCGCTCGAAGATTCAGGAGCAGATCAGCCAGCTGAGCATCACCGAGCCGAAGAACCTGGAGGAGCAGGCGCTGTCTCTGGTTGGCCGTGATGTGTACGAGAAGCTGGTGAAGGATTATACGGAAAAACAGTGGGGCAGAGACTGTAAGGACCTGCCGGCCTTTATCATCCGGCGGCTGCCGATGCGCTTCACCTACGACAACAATTATTTCAATGACCGCTATCAGGGAATCCCGATCGGCGGCTATACGCAGATTGTGGAGAAGCTGCTCGCCGGTGTGCCGACGCTGCTTGGCACGTCATGGCAGGAGTACGCGAAGGCGCATCCGGACAGCTATGACAAGCTGATCTTTACCGGACCCATCGACGAGTATTTTGATTACGCGCTGGGCAAGCTGCAGTACCGCACCGTGCGGTTTGAGACTGAGGTGCTGGAGACAGACAATTACCAGGGCAACGCTGTTGTGAACTATACGGGGCATGAGGTTCCGTGGACGCGGATCATTGAACACAAGTGGTTCGAGTTCGGGAAGGATGCTTCTGGCAGGGACATTCCGGGGACAGTGATCTCGAAGGAGTTCTCGACGGAATGGAAGAGCGGGATGGAGCCGTATTACCCGGTCAATGACGAGGAGAACGGAGCGCTCTATGAGAAGTACCGTCAGCTGGCGGAGAAGGAAGAGCGGGTGATCTTCGGCGGACGGCTCGGGACCTACAAGTATTACAACATGGACCAGGTCGTCGCCCAGGCCCTGGAGCTGTGCGAGAAGGAGCTGGGGCACAGGGTGAGTGTGTCGTCCAGGCATGTGAATCTGTAAAACACAACCACAGTGGAAAGCTGCTAAAGCGGCCGCGCGGTCGGGCGCAAGTACGCCGGTGGCGTACTTGAACCGATACAGGCAGTCCCCCACCTCTAAGCAGTGGAAGCGTAGGTGGGGGTAAGGGGACTTGCCTGTGTCAGGAGGGGATTACAAAGCCCCTCCTGACAGAGCCCGCGAAGCGGGCATCGGTTCACGAGCAAGTAGCGAAGCGGATTGCGAGTGTCCGCTTTACCAGGAATCATGGAACATCCAGATATCGTCGAAAGTGCAAGTCCGAAGGACGAAGTCAGATATGAGGGGATAAGAAAGATATGAGTGGGAAAAAGAAGAGCGTAAAAAGAATGGTAATCGACGCGATTAAGCGTACGCCGCTGAAGTCGGTTGTGGATGGAGTGAAGCAGGTTCCTCCGATGTATCAGATCCGCCATTATCTGATTGACAAGCATGAGGACAAGCTGTTCTTTGAATGGTATCCGGATATTTACAACAGACATTCCTCCGATCCGATCGATGAGAAGAAGGTCGTCATCATCGAGAACGCGATGACCGGACTGAGCAATTCTCTTCAGCAGATCTATCAGGATCTGAAGGCTTCCGGGAAATACAGGATTCACATCCATCACATCGGCCGGAATCTGATCCACGCGGAGGATTCCGACAAGAACGGCGCCCGCCTGGCCAATGACCTTGGCGACGCGCGGTATGTGTTCCTGAGCGAGGCCTGCAGGGTGCTCAGCTGCCTGCCGCTGCGTCCGGAGACGACGGTGGTACAGCTGTGGCACGGATGCGGCGCGTTCAAAAAGTTCGGAAGAAGCACCGCGGATCTGAAGTTCGGCCTGGATCTGGCACATGCGGACCGGCATCCGCAGTACGCGAATTATACCTATGTCACGATCTCCAGCCCGGAGGTTGCGTGGGCGTATGAGCAGGCAATGGGATATGAGGATAAGAAGGATGTGATCCGCCCGATCGGCGTGAGCCGGACGGATGTGTTCTTTGATCCTAAGTTCTGCGCGCAGGCGTCGGAGCGGGTGTTTGAGAAGGTTCCGCAGGCCCGGGGCAAGAAGATCTTCCTCTACGCGCCGACCTTCCGCGGTGGCGTGGCGGTCGCCGAAACGCCGAACTACAAACAGTTTGATCTGGAGCGCCTGCATGTCGTGCTTGGGGATGACGCGATTATCCTGATCAAGCATCATCCGATCATCAAGGATATCTATATGCCGAAGATTCCGGAGAATCTGAAGGATACCTTCGCGGTCGACGTGACACGTACGCTGTCGATCGAGGATCTGATGATTACCGCGGATGTCTGCATCACGGACTATTCGTCGCTGATCTTCGAGTATTCCCTGCTGAACAAGCCGCTGGTCTTCTATGCGTATGACTTGAAGAAGTTCTTTGACTGGCGCGGGTTCTACTATGATTATGAGGAGCTGACGCCCGGCCCGGTGTGCTATACGATGGACGAGCTGGTGGATGTGCTGTGGCAGGAAGAATGCGGGTATGATCCGGAGGTCATGCAGGCATTCCGGGAGAAGTTTATGAGCAGCTGCGACGGACATTCGACGGAGCGGATCGAGGAGCTGGTGTTCGGGAAGAGCCTGCGGACAAAGAATTAAGGCTTGCGTGATCGAAGGGAAAGGGATACATGGATCGTTATCCGAATAATAGTCCGAAGAGAAGTAAGATTCTGATTGGCAAGTGGATTGGCACCGCGCTTTTGGCAGCGGTGCTGGTGTATTTCTTTCTGAATCCGGCGCTCTATCATAAGGTGATAACCGCGGCAGATCCCTCTCAGGGGACGACATCCGTGATGGATTACGGGCAGATCATTGCAACAGTGCTTCTGGCTGCGCTGGGGATCGCCGCGCTCTGGGCTCCTTGTCCTTTTTCTGCAAAGCAGAAGAAGATTCTGGGACCTGCCGGCTTCCTGCTGACAAGCGGGGTTTGCATCTTCGCGCTGGAGTACGCGAACATCTACGTGCATCGTCTGCCCTGGGAGGCAGTTCATTCGATCGGCCTGAAGAAGTTGTTCCTGACTTGGACGGTGGTGATCCTGATCGCGGCGTGGTTCGCGGTCCTGACGAACCGGTGGCAGCTGTCGTCGGTCCTGACCGCGGCGGTCATCTGCGTATTCGGCGTTGTCTGCTATTTCGTCTATGCGCTGAGAGGCGTCGCATTTCTTGCGACAGACCTGACGACGATCCAGACTGCCGCAAATGTGGTGGGCGGTTACGAGTATCATGTGGATTCCTATACCTTCACGCTGATCCTCTTTACGATCGTCTGGTGCGATGTGATCAAGTGGACCGGCAAGGAGAAGATCTTCCGGACATGGAAGCGGCGGGGGGTAGCATGCGTGTGCGTGCTTGCGCTGACCATTTTGTCTGACCGCGTCTACCTGCATACGGAAATGCTTCGTCACAGGGGCGTGACGGTGAATACCTTCCGGCCGGAAAAGAGCTATGGAAACAACGGGGCGATCCTGACGTTCCTGCGCAGCATTCGCCTGATGATCGTGGAAGAGCCGAAGGGCTACAGCGTAGAGCGAGTGAAGGAGATTGAATCCGCTTATCTTGAAAAGACACCCCGGGAGACGCAGACCTCTGCCACAGAAGCGCTGGGCAGTACGGAAACGGAGTCTTCTGCGGCCTTGGCGGCAGCCGGGACCGAGTCGGTTCAGCCGAATGTTATCATCGTCATGGACGAGGCCTTCTGCGATATGCAGTCCTGGATGGACTTTGAGACGGATCAGGAAGCGTGCCCGTTCTTTGCGAATCTGACCGAGAATACGATCCGCGGGAAGCTGTATGTTTCTTCTTATGGAGGCCGCACTGCGAATACGGAATATGAGGTTCTGACCGGTGACTCGATGGCATTTTTGCCGCCGGCGTCGACCCCGTATCAGCTTTACATCAAGGATCCTATGCCGAATCTGAACACTGCCCTGAAGGCGGCAGGCTATCGTCATACGGTTGGCATGCATCCTTACCGGCCTTCCGGCTATAACCGCGCGAAGGTCTATGAACTGTTCGGATTCGATCAGCTGGTGTTCCTGGATGACTTCCAGGGGGCGGAGACGATCGCTGATAAGGTAACGGATGAGGCGGATGTTGACCGGATCATCGCGGAGTACGAAGAAGCGAAGAGTGAGAGCGACGCGCCGTTCCTGATCCAGAACGTAACCATGCAGAATCACGCGCCCTATATCGGGAATGCGGATGATCTGGGGGATCCGGTTCATGTGATCAGCGGGACCGGCAGCTATCCGGACGCGGACGTCTACCTGACAATGATCCATAAGTCAGACCAGGCGCTGGAAAAGCTGGTGCATTACTTTGAACAGACAGACGATCCGACCGTGATCATTTTCTTCGGAGATCATCAGCCGAACCTCGACGATTCCTTCTATGAGATGGCGTATGGCAAGACCATGAGTCAGATGGACGGAGAGGAGCTGATGCAGTTCTACCACTCCAATTATCTGATCTGGGCGAACTACGAGATCGAGGAAAAGGAGATGGACCTGAGCTCCAACTACCTGATTCCGGTGATGAAGCAGGCGGCAGGCATGGAGCTGACCGGCTATGACAGATTCCTGCTTTCTTTGCATGAGGATCTGCCCATCGTATCGCTGAACGGATATTGGGACAAGGACGGCGTCTATTATAAAAAGGCGGAGGACACTTCTTCCCCCTGGTACGACCGGCTGCAGGAGTATAACATGCTGGTGTACAATCATCTGTTTGATACGGAGCATCGGACAGACGAGTTTTTTGACGGAGAATAGAGATGGACAGGGAACCGGAAAAGATCTTTGATCAATTGAGACGGACAGGAGTCAGCATAGTTCTTGGATGGTGAAGAGAGACAGACAGGGAGTCAGGAAAGCATGAAGAAATTCCGGGTTCTATGGATTGTGGGAGCGGCCGTGTATGCGGCTGTTTTCGCATGCCTGTTTGAACTCGGCCAGCGCTCTGCCTATGTCTGGTCCTTGATGGAGGACAAGGCGTCTGTCAAAGAGGTGTTGTCCGGGGACTGGGAGATGGTCCTGATCGCAGTGATCCTCGGTCTGATTCTGGGCGGTGTGACCTGCCTGATGGCGGTGAAAGTCCGGGCCTTCTGGGAGATCCGGATCGGAAAGAAAAAGGTGCGGATCAGCGCGCTTGTCATCCTGCTGCTGGTGGATCTTCTGGCGGTTGGATATCTTGGTTATGAAGCGTATGCCAGAAACCGCAGGTATCATGAGGAGCGGGATCAGATTGCGTCAGTCCGGGCGCTGCTTGCACAGCAGAAGCGGATCTTTCACGCAGGCGGAGAGATTGCCGGTCCGGATGGAGCGGTTCACAGATATACGAACAGCCGGGAAGCATTCCAGCAGTGTCTGGATCGCGGCGTCTGCTTTGTGGAGCTGGACTTCCGTTTCACAACCGATGGCGAGATGGCCTGCATTCACAAGTGGCATGAGGACTTTGTGAAGGCGGACGGAACTCTGGCAGAGGAAGCGGTTTCCCTGGAGGAGTTTCTGCAGGGAAAGATCCAGGGATGCCTGACGCCGATGACGGTGGAGGATGTGGCAGCAGCCATGCGGGAGCATCCCGACCTGTACATTGTCGTTGACTTAAAGGGGGAGGATGTGATCCGCGGCTACCGGATCCTGGCGAAGCGATATCCGGACCTGATCACACGCATGATTCCGCAGTTTTATCATGCGACGCAGTTTAACTATCTGCACAATCTTGGATATCGCGCTATGATCTTTACGCTGTATCGGAGCGGCGACTGGGAGCTGACGGAATCGGCGCTGAACTCCTTCACGATGCGGCAGATGCTGGTGGGAGTCACGATGGGAACCTACCGGGTGGGCGATGGAAGCCTGGTCCGGCAGGTGCTCAAAACCAGACAGCCGGTCTACATCCACACCGTGGATGATCCGGCACTGGCACAGGAATTGTATGACATGGGCGTATCGGCGGTATACACGAATGTGATTTCGTAAGCGTGATGCGCTTGCGGTGGCGCAGGTTTGCCTGCGGCAGACGTGAACATAGTTGGGACAAAAGGTACTTTTGACACCAACATCATGATATGTCTGACAGACCTGCACATGGGAAAGGAAAAGCAAGATGGCTGTAATGATTAGTTTTCTGAACCTGTTTCTGGTTCCGTTTATTTCTGTTTCCATCTACAGCAGGAGGCATGGCGAAACCGTGACGCTGTCCGGAACCTGGCTGGTACGGTACGCGGTGTTTGCGGTTTGCAACGTCCCCATCACCTATGCCGGGATCTATGCCGTGCGGTTCTTCCTGCACCGGGAGGTATTTCAGGAATCTGCGCGCTATACGGTTGTCGCAATGTGCGTCGCCTTTGTGCTGCCTTATGTGTGCGACCTCTTGAATAAGGTGTTCTCCCGCGTCGGGTTTCATGTGGAGAAGAGGGAAGACGCCGGAGGAAACATTCGGGTACTTTCCGGATCGGATGCCTGCGAAGAAGAGGGAAGAAGACGATGAAGGACAGGAGCTTACCAATGAAGAAGTTCATCAAGACTGCGTTTGCCGGTTTGCTTTTATGCCTGCTGCTTCTTGCCGGTTCGATCAGTGTTCATGCACAGATTCATTTTGACCGCGCCAGTGTCAATGTCTTGAATGGGAGTTCCCGAAAGGTCAGGATTTCCTGCAAGGGGAAGTACAGTGTCGCCACGACAGACGATTCGATCGCGACCGTTACGCACAGTGGAAAGGTGAAAGGGAAGAAAGCCGGAAGCTGCGAGATCGTTGTCACCTGCGGAGCGGAATCTGCAAGGCTTCCTGTTCATGTGCTGCGTTCGCTGCGTGATGGAAGTATTCTTTTCCTGGGGCACAGGGGGTATCAGGGGAAGTATCCGGAGAATACAATCTCCTCCTTCAAAGGAGCCCTGAATTACGGTGCAGACGGTGTTGAGCTGGATGTTCATATTACCAATTCCAAAGCTCTTGTTGTTTTTCATGACGGCTCTCTTTCGAGAGTGAGCGGGAAACAGGGGAAGATCCGGAATCTCACGGAACAGACTCGTAAGAAGTACCGGGTAAAAGGAGGCGGAAAGAGCGATCAGATTCCGACGCTGGAGGAAGCGCTGCGCTATCTGAAAAGCAGAAATGCGACCGTGTTCATTCATCTGAAGAACGGGAAAAAGTTTACAGGCAGCAATGCGGATCTCGTTGCGCGCTGCATCCGGGAGTGCGGGATGGAAAAACAGTGCGTTGTGTTCAACAGCAATTGCGACAGCATCTGGTATTTCACGGCACATCATCCGGATATCCCGACAGGGTTTTTCTATGGCGGCAGTTCTCCCTCTCAGGCGCGTGGCCGTATGCGAAAAGCTGCTTCCAGAGGTGCCTCGTGGTTCTTCTTTTACAGTAAAAGACCTGTTTCCTTCAGTATGATTCAGTATGCGCATCAATGCGGCCTGAGAGCAGGACTCTATCAGACGAGAAAGAAGAGTGATATCCTTCAGCTGCTGGACTACGGGGCTGATTTCACAATCATGTATCGAAGACTCATATGACAACTTCGGCAAAAAAGGAGGACAGACAGCACATGAAGAAACTCAGAAGAACTGTTTTTGCCGGCTTATTTTTATGCCTGCTGATTCTGGCGGGTTCGGTCAGTGTTCATGCGGAGATTCATTTTGACCGCGCGAGCGTCAATGTTTTGAAGGGAAAGACCAGAAAGGTCAGGATTTTCTGCAAGGGAAAGTACAGTATTGCAACGACCAACAAATCGGTCGCGACGGTTACCCACAGCGGAAAGGTAAAGGGAAAGAGAGCCGGAAACTGCGAGATCGTTGTTACCTGCGGCACGGAGTCTGCGAGGATTCCTGTTCATGTGCTGAGATCGCTGCGCGCGGGAGACATTCTTTTCGTCGGACACAGAGGGGATCAGAAAAAGTACCCGGAGAATACCATTCCCTCCTTCATGGGGGCATTGAATTATGGCGCTGATGGCGTTGAGTTTGATGTTCATCTGACCAATTCCGGAGACCTTCTTGTATTCCATGATCGTTCCCTTTCCAGAATGTGCGGGAAACCGGGAGACATTCAGGATCTTACAGAAAAGACACGGGCAGATTACCCGGTAACGAAAAACAAAAAGCGTGCCCTGATCCCGACGCTGGAGGAAACCCTTCGTTATCTGAAAAGCAGGAATGCGGTCGCATTTATCCACTTAAAAAATGCAAGCAGATTCATTGGACGAGGCACAGACCTGGTTGTACAATGTATCCGGGCGTGCGGGATGGAAGAACAGAGTGTAGTGTTCAACAGCAGCTATGATGCGATTTTGTATTTCCATACGCATTATCCGGAGATTCAAAGCGGGTATTGCTATAGCGGCAGTTCTTTGTCCGAAGCACACGCTGCTATGAGGCATGCATCCGACTGCGGAGCATCCTGGTTCTACTTTTTCGATAAGAATATGATCTCCTACAGCAATATCCAGTTTGCGCATCAGTGCGGTCTGAAAGCAGGACTGTATAGGACGAGGAAAAAGAGTGAGATTTTTGCTCTGCTGGACTACGGAGCTGACTTCACAATGATGTACCGGAGATTGATATGATGAGGTTCATAAGCAGATTACACAATTCTCTCCCGGCAAGAACTCTCATGTTACTGACGGTGCTGGTGTGCATGGTTTTGACGCAGGCCACTCCGGCTCAGGCGAAAAAGCATTCCAAGGGCAAAGGGAATACTTACGGCACGAAAGTCATCAGCATTGAAAGCTTTGCGAAAGAAGCGGACAGCGATTCGTCAGGGACAGACAGCACGAAGCTGGACTGGATGAACGGAACCTGGGTGAACGGCTGTTATGTCAATGACCGCGGCGAAGTAATGGCGCGCCTGAGCGACGCGGACCGGGAACCATTTCTTTCGTTCAAAAAGAAGAAAAAGTGTAATATCCTGTTTATCGGGGCTTCCCAGACAACGAGAACAGCGCAGGCGGTGAAGGATAAAAATGTTTTCTTCTATGGAATGGGCGGAGCTACGTTTGCGTGGTTCTTTGTGGCGGAGCATAAGCACAGGGTTTACTATCCCGCCTACCAGGTGATCCGTTCCTTTATCAAGCTTCACCCGCATGGCACTGTGATTATCGATATGGGAGGGAACGACATCCACAATGTCGAGGCATATGCAGGTTTCTACCGGGATCTGGTGAATCTGTATCCCCGTGTAAAGTTTTACTTCCGGGGCGTTCCGCCCAGGGATATCGGAGACCCGAAGAATGGAAAGAGGCTGGAGTTTAACCGTCGGCTGGAAAGCGCGGTACCCGGACATGTGATCAACCTGTTTGAGGAGATCTATACATTCCCGGAATTTGTGACAGTAGATGGGGCGCACTTTTCGATAGAGGTGACCCGGGGAATTTACCAGCTGACGATGGATGCAATCGGGCGCAAGGTGAAGGTCAATGTAAAAAACGGGAAAGTCGGGAAGTCGAAGAAGAAATGAATAATGGACAGCGCCTGTGATAATCCGCAGGCGTTGTCTGCGTTTCAAGGGTTCACACCTGCCGGAAATTATGATAAGATAACCCAAACTGTGCTGATTCGCAGGGGAGAAGCAATCACGAATCAGGCATACGAATCAAAGATAGTCTGGAGTCATTTCAAAGTAAGGGGCAATAAGGGGTTTGACACATGAGAAATGAGAACAATCTTGTAATTTCCAAAGGAAAGAAGAGGCGTGCTGTCTGCTGGCGTGTCTGTTTGCTGCTGACGGTGCTCTGCGTTTTGCTGATGGCTGCACCGGCTATGGCGAAGGGAAAAAAGAAGGCCAATAAGAAACGTGCCGCGTTGCGTGCTGCGTATATCGAGAATGAGAGAGAGATTCTGGCAACTGATTGGACAGGCGGCTCCTGGGAAGGCACCCGTTATATCAATGCAACGGGAACAGTCTTGGCGGATCTGGTCGAGGAGAATCAGGAACCGCTGATCAGAATGAAGGGCCTTGGCAAGAAGAGTATTCTTTACATTGGCGCGTCCCATACTGAGCGGACGAAGCATGCCGTGAAGGATCCGGACGTCTTCTTCTATGGCTGTCCTTCCGCCTGCTTCCGCTGGTTTTTCTACCCGAGGTTCTATCTCGGAAAGAGGGTGCTTCCTGCTTATCAGGTGATCCGTGCTTATCTGAAGGCACGTCCTGCCGGAACAGTGATCATCGATATGGGTGGAAATGATCTGGCGAATGCTGATGTTTACATTGGCTTTTACAAGGCGTTGATCAGACGATATCCCAGAGCGACGTTCTATTTTAAGGTCTGCATGCCGCGTGAGAGTGGCAACAGTACCAATGGAACCCGGATGGAATTCAATAAAAAGCTTGCCGCCGAGTTCCCGGAACAGACGATTGACCTGTTCGAGAAAATCTATTCTCTTCCCAACTTCATGACCATCGATGGCGCGCATTATGCGAAGCGGCTGTATCGCAGGATCTATCAGATGACGATGGATGAGATCGGGCGCAAGGTTGTTGTCAATGTGGCAAATGGCAAGGTTACTGTGAAGCAGAAAAGAGGAGCGGGCAAAGCAGGTTCCAATACTGCGGAGGCCGAAGTAGAGTAATATGACACTTACATCCATACAGTTTCCTCTGTTTTGCCTGCTTCTTACGGTTTTGTATTTTCTGGTGCCGGGATCCTGGCAATGGATCCTGCTGCTGGGATTCAGTCTATATTTCTATACGAGGTCGGGGTATCTGGCGCTGGCGTTTTTACTGACGGCAGCCCTGGCCGCATTTTTGACCGGTCTTTGGATGGAGCGTGAGCTGGAGCGTGCGAAGCTGCAGCTGTTCGAGTGTAAAGATCGCTCTCAGAAGGCAGCGATCCGGGAAGCATCCGGAAAAAAACGCCGCCATGCCTTTATCCTGATGTGTGTCGTAGTCTTTGGCATCTGGATTGTCACGAAGTACAGCTCCATGATCGTGAGTACGATCGCGCCTTTTCTTTCTCCGGCGCAGATGGACGGAGCCATGTCCTTTGTAGACCGGATGATCGTGCCGCTCGGGATCTCGTTCTACACGTTCAATTGTGCAGGCTATGTGATCGACGTGAGCCGGAAGAAGTATCCGGCCGAGAAGAATCCGCTTCGCCTGCTTCTTTATGTATCCTTCTTCCCGCATATTATCCAGGGTCCGTTCAGCCGTTTCGACCGGCTGGGAAAGACGCTCTTTGCCCCGCATAAGTTCGACTGGGACAGAATGTGCAGCGGACTTGGCCGCATCCTGTACGGCTACTGTGAGAAAATGCTGGTGGCCGACAAGCTTTCACCCGCGGTCAACGCGGTGCTTGCCGATCCTTCGAAGACGCCGGGCATCTATCTTCTGGTCGCGATCCTGGGATACGGCATTCAGCTGTACGCGGACTTCTCCGGCTATATGAATATCATGTGCGGCCTCTGCCAGGTGCTGGGAATTGAACTGGAGGAGAACTTCCGCCAGCCGTATTTTGCGGTATCTATCCAGAATTACTGGAGAAGATGGCACATCACGCTTGGCAACTGGTATACGGACTATGTCTTCTATCCGGCTTCCATGGGAAAGACGGCGCAGAAGATCGGCCGCAAGGCGAGAGAGAAGTTCGGCCCGCGTATGGGCAAGCTTCTTCCGAGCTACTTTGCCATGATCTTTGTCTGGACCCTGACCGGCCTGTGGCATGGCGCCAGCTGGACCTTTGTCGTGTGGGGATGGCTGAACTTTGTCATCATCGTGTTCAGCATGCAGGCACAGCCTGCCTATGACTGGACAAAGCAGAAGCTGCATATCAAGGATTCCAATATTCTGTGGAGAATCTTCCAGGTGATCCGCACGATTCTCCTGGTAAGCCTGCTCAGAATCTTCTACTGCAGCCCGTCGGTGGGAGCGGCGATCAACTATATCCGTATGATGTTCACACCGAACTGGAGCCTGCTCGTGACAGCGCCGAAGAAGGTCATGCTGACTTCGCTCGCGCAGAGCGGCATTGCGCTGAAGTACATCCTTGCCGGTACATTTGCCATCTTTATTGTGGATCTCGTGAAGGAAAATGAGAAGAAAATCCGCATCCCGATGCCTGTCCGCATGGTTTTCTGGGGGCTTCTGTTCTGCGTTCTGATCATCGGAATGGAGAGAGGCTCTACGGGAGGATTCATGTATGCGCAGTACTGATAAGAAGATCATCCGCCGTGTGATTGCAGTCGGAATTCTGATCGCGGTGATCCTTTGCATGAATCATGTTGCGGTGCTGAGCTTTGACAGAGTCCGGAACGCGGATTATTTCAACTATGATATGGAGCAGCTGGAGAAGCAGCACGCGGATGTTGACCTGATGATCGTCGGCGCTTCTCAGGTGTATCACGGTTGCAATCCGGATGTGATCTCTGCCGAAATGGGCATCCATGAGGTAGTGGAGTGTGCATCGGCCGCGTCTCACAATGACGGCATGTATTATATGCTGAAGGATCTGCTGGGGAGGTTTACGCCGAAGTGCGTCGTGATTGACTTGACCTGGTCGAAATTCATGGATAAAAATGTGCCGGTTCTCAGCATGGCAAAGCTTTTGAGCGCGGACAGAATGTCGTGGCCGAGGAAGCTCGAGTACGCGGCACATAATTTCAACCTGGATGAATGGATGAAATTGTTGTTCCCCATGTACCGGTACGGCGGCTCTGTGTGGGGATTCAGCCAGCTGAAGGCGAATTATTTCGCCCGCAAAGCGGTTCGGGCAGGAAACTGGGTGGATGAGTCCAAGCGTCGCTACAGGAAAAATGGATTTACCTGGGTCAATGCCGGCTGCCCGCAGGGAAGCATTCCTTCCGAGGTGGTCTCCTATTCAAATGACCTTGTCAGCTCATACGAAACCGACTACATGAAAAAGCTGTGGAAGTTGTGTGATGAGAAGGGCGTTCAGGTGATCTGGTGTACGCTGCCGACTTCGATGGTAGAACTATACGGAATTCAGAACTATCAGGATTCTCCGGATTACATGAAGGCGTTTGCGGAAGAGCTGGGATGCACCTACCTGAACTTCAACCTTCTGAAGGGCAGGGAAGCATTTCTGCCGGATACCTGTTTCTCGGATAAGGTACATCTGAACGGAACGGGATCCGTGGCGTTTTCCAAAGTGTTTGCGCAGGCGGTTAAGAAGGTCCTGGATGGGGAAGATCCGTCCGGCATGTTCTACGAGAACATAGACGAGATGAAAAAGAATGTACACCGGATTGTTGGCTGCAACGGAATGGTGAATCCTGTCGGGAACGGCACTCTGTCCGTAACGGTGACGAGTCTGCAGAATGAGGATATCACGCCGGAATACCGGCTCGTGCTGATGGAGAAAGGGAAAAAGAAAAAAGCCCGGAAAAACAACGACGTAAGCGGCAGCGGCGCGGGAGATGCGGATGCAGATGAGGATGTCGGCACAGATGCGGGAGCGGAGAATTATCCCGAGGTCCGCCCCTGGCAGGAAGAGACGGCCTTTTCTGTGGAGGAATCCGAGGTTCCTGACGGATATGCCCTGCGGGTTGAGGTCCGGCAGAAAGGGAAGCGTGACATGGAAGCTTTCCAGGATGAGCTGGGGAGTACCTATAAGATCAAAATGGGAGACTGACGGGAGAGAAAGATCGTCAGAAAATCACTGAAACACTCTGTATGAGCTAAAATATGGATACAAATGGAAAAAGATCCCGGAAATACCTGTTCCGCGTGATCGGTGTCGGAATTCTTCTGGCAACGATTCTCGGCGTCAATTATATTGCTTCGCTGTGCTTCGGCCAGGTTCGCGTTGCGGATTACTACAAATATGATCTGAACCGTCTTCAGCAGGAGAACACAGCTGTAGATCTGGTCATTGTGGGTGCCTCCCATGTTTATTCAGGGTGCAACCCGGATGTGATCTCTGAAGAGATGGGGATCGGTGAGGTGATCGACTGTTCTTTCGCGGTGGGATACGCCGATGGCGAGTACTATATGCTGAAGGATACGCTGAACCGGTTCACCCCGAAGTATGTCGTGATTGATCTGCCATGGCACAGATTCCAGGAGAACCGTGATCCGGCCGCAAAGCTGGGAAAGTATCTGAGCACGGACCGGATGGAATGGCGGGGCAGGCTGGACTATGCGCTTCATTGCTTTGACTTTGTGGACTGGGTCAACCTGCTGTGCCCGATGTATCGGTATGGGGATTCTGTCTGGGGATTCGGCCAGCTGAAACGGAATTATACATCCCGCAAGGCGGTGGAAGCAGGACATTGGGCAGAAGAATCAAAGCGTGCCTACCGGAAGAACGGATATCTCTGGAGTGCGAGAAGCTGTCCGCAGGGAAGCATTCCGGTGCAGGAAAGCAGTTATTCCCAGGATCGCTTCAGCGAATACAATGTTCGGTATGTGCGGAAGATGTGCAAGCTGTGTCAGGAGAAGGGGATTCCCGTTGTTCTGGTAACGATCCCTACAACCCTGGAAGATATTTACGGTACCGAGAACTATCAGGCATCTCCGGATTACATGGAATCCTTTGCCGAAGAACTCGGGTGTCCTTACCTGAACTTCAACCTGCTCAGAGACCGGGAGGAGATCTTTCCGGATCCGATGTTCAAGGACCGGCTTCATCTGAGCGGGGAAGGCTCGGTGATCTTCTCAAGGATTTTCGCCGGAGCTGTTCAGATGGCGCTGAACGGCGAGAATACAGACGACCTGTTCTACAAGAATGTTGAGGAGCTGCAGAAGGATGTCCACCGGATCGTCGCGAGCAACGGGCGTGCGGTTCCGGATGGAAACGGAACGCTCACTGTGGAGGCGAAGAGCCTGCAGAATGAGGATGTCACGCCTGAGTATCGGCTGGTGCTGATCGATGCAAAAGAGGCAGCCGCGGGAGCAGCCCCGGCAGGCTCGGACGAAGAAGGCAGCGATGCGGCTGATGGCGCCGGAGCGGAAGATGCCGGCGTGGAAGGAGCAGTTGGCAGCGCTGCGGAAGATGACAGCAGTGCAGCAGATGCGGCACCGGAATCTCAGGATGGCCAGGAGATCCGGCCGTGGCAGGAGGAGACGACTTTCACGGTCAGCGAATCCGAGATTCCCAAAGGATACGTTCTGCGGCTCGAGGTCCGGCAGAAGGGACAGACAGAAGCAGAAGCCTACACGAATGGACTGACGGAAGAGTTTCAGATTTCCAAGGACATGTGATCTTTTATTTAGACAGTAAGGTGTGAATGATGGATGAAGTAAAGTATCAGGCGCGTTCTCTCGCGGAGGCGGTTTACCGCTATTCGGTTCTGATACCGGAGAGGAACGCGATCGTTGACAAGCAGGGTCCGCATACCTTTGCGCAGCTGTGGGAGGAGATCGCGCAGTGCGCGGAGGTGCTGAAGGAACTGGGGGTGAAAAAGGGCGACAGGGTTGTGATGGAGTGCTCTCAGGACGCTCTGTTCCTGTCCGTGAATCTGTCCTGCCAGCTGCTGGAGGCGATCTTTGTGGGCGTTGAGCGGAGAGTTGCCCGCGGCCGCCTGGAGGATATCGTCCGCCAGACGGAGCCGGCGCTTTTGCTGACAGCGAAGGCAGTGGAGCAGCCGGAAGACGCAAAGGAAGCATTCTACCGCAGGAATCTGACGGTCAAGGAATTCGCGCAGCTTCTTAAGAAGCAGCGGGAGAATCAAGTATCCGGACAGTCTGAAATGGCTGGTTCCGGCCTCCCGGAACCGTGTCTTCAGTCCGCAGTCAAGGCAGTGGAGCACCTTGACCGGGAAACGGTCTCCGAGATTCTCTTCTCAACCGGGACGACCGGCAAGACGAAGGGCGCTATCCTCACCAACCGGGCCAATGTCGCGAACGCGCAGAATATCATCGACGGTGTCTGCATGGAGCAGGACGCGGTGGAGCTGGTTCCGCTTCCGATCAATCATGCGCACGGACTGAGAACCTCTTATGCACATCTTCTGAACGGCAGCTGCGTGCTGATCGTGAACGGGATTACATTTCCGCGTGTCGTCTTTGACACGATGGCGAAGTATGGAGCAAACGCAATTGATCTGTCGCCGAGTGCGGCGCAGATGCTGATGAATACCTCCGCAGACAGGCTGAAGGAAATCTCCCACACCATCCGATATGTGGAGGTGGGGGCGGCATTTCTGCCTGAGTCTACCAAGCAGCAGCTGAAAGAATGCTTCCCGACATCAAGGCTGTATAACTGCTATGGCTCTTCCGAGTCCGGCAGAACATGCAACCTGGAATTCAGTACGGACCAGGATATGCCCGGCTGTATCGGCCTGCCGGTGCCGAACGCAGCCTTTGCCGTGATCGGGAAGGACGGGAAGCCGATTCAGTCAGACGCGGAGCATACGGGACTTCTCGCTTCTGCGGGTCCCATGAACATGTCGGGCTACTGGAGAGAGCCTGAGCTGAGCGCGCAGACATTGAAGGACGGCTATGTCCTGACAGCGGATCTTTCTTACATCGATGAGAATGGATATATCTATGTGCTTGGAAGACAGGACGACGTGATCGTCTACAAGGGCATCAAGATCTCTCCGGAGGAGATAGAAGAGGTGGCTGCCGGGTGTGAGATGGTTGCCGACTGCGCATGTATTCCGGAAGAGGATGAGATGGCCGGACAGGTGCCGAAACTCTTTGTTGTCCCGAAGGATCCGGAAGCTTATAATGAGGCGGAGCTGTTCGCCTACCTGAAGGAGCACATCGATGACAACCGGATGCCGCGGACCATCGAGCGGATCGGGGAGATTCCAAGGACCTACAACGGGAAGATCCTTCGGAAAAAGCTGGCGGCAAGGACATAAAAGGCAGAAAAGACTGATCGGTTCCGTGATTGACAATGCCGGAACACGGGGAAAGAAAGGGAAAAGAAATGGGAAATGACAGTGACAGAGAGCAGTTGATAGAGATCCTGAACAGTGTTCGTCCGGATGTGGACTTTGAGGCGGAGGACGCATTGATCGACGACGAGATCCTCTCCTCCTTTGACATCATCGCGATGGTGAGTGAGATCAATGTTCAGTACGGCATTGAGATCCGGGTAGACGATCTGCTTCCGGAGAATTTTAATTCCGTGGACGCAATCCTGGAGCTGATCGAGCGCATGGAGAACGAATAAGACGCGAAGAACGGACCGCGCGGGAAACAATAACAGGAAGGGACCGCAGACAGCATCCTGCTGCCTGCGGTTTTGCATGTGTGCTTTCTGCTCATGTTGACACGCGTGCAGACGGGTGTTAGAATGCGGAAGATAAAACTTATAGAAATATAAGCAATCACTAATGGTTGGCACAGATTGGACTTTCTATGACAGATGAAAGTATCAATTGCATAAGAACCGTATTGCAGGAAAAAAGCTTTTCCAGGGCAGCGAAGAAGCTGTCGGTTTCACAGCCTGCGATTTCCCTCCAGATCAAGAAGGTGGAGAAGGAGCTGGACATTACGATCTTTGACCGGAAGTCTCATCCTCTGAGCCTGACCCAGGAAGGGGAGACACTGCTGGAATACCTGAACCAGAGAGACCTTCTGGAAAAGGATTTCCGCGAGCGGCTTCGTTCTCTGAGCAGCCTGGAGCGGGGAACCCTGCGGATCGGCGGAACCAGCGCATTTAACCTGGCGTTTGTGCCGGATATGGTATCGAGGTTTTCCGAGCTTTACCCGGGCGTGGATATCAAGGTGATGGATGGCACGATCGCGCAGCTTCGCAGAGAGCTCCTTGACGGGAATCTGGATCTGTCGATCCTGTCTCCGACGCAGATGCGGAGTGGTCTTCATCTTGAGCCGCTGAAGGAGACAAAGATCTACTACTGTCTGCCGCCGCACATCAAGCTGTCACCGGAGCTTGCCGGGCTGGAGATTCCCTTTGACCGGATCGACGCGCCGGGTGAGGACCCGGAGGCAACCCTGCCGATGTTCCGGGATCTTGCACAAGCCAATGGATGGGATCCGGTAAGAGGCCTTCCGGTGATCCGGCTCTCGCCGGAGCGGAATCTGGGCCAGATGCTGGATGCGCTGCTGGACCGGGATCAGGTGGAGGAACGGATTCCTGTCATGGTAGACCAGGCGCTGACCGCCTACATCATGACGCTGAAGGGAGTCGGAACCTGCCTGATGAGCGGTCTTGATATCCGAAGCTTCCCGGTGAAAGAGCATCCGCACTGCTTCATGCTGAGCAATCTGATCTGCCGGCGCATGATGTACCTGGCGTGGAAAGAAGGAGCAGTGCTTTCTCCGGCAGCAAAGGCTTATGTCAATCTGCTTAGAGAGAGTCTGCGGGAGGAAATGCACCGGGCAAAGAATCCCGGTTGAGAGAATTGCGGAAGGAAAGAAAAGGAAGGTTTCCGGAAATGGAATTAGAAGACAAAAAGGAGCGGCGGCGCGCCCTGATCACAAAGATTGTTTTCATTGTGGCAGTGCTGGCGCTGTGGGAGATTCTTGCGAAGGCGCATATCTTCGGAAAACGGTCGGAGCTGGTGTTCCCGCCGCTGGAGACGATCGGCGCCGCGTTCATTAAAAATTTCGACACCGGTTACGCGGGAACGAGTCTCTGGGTTTATATCCTGAACTCGATGCTGCTGCTGGTTGAGGGACTTGCCATCGGAATCGTGATTGCATTTCTCTTCTCCGGACTGAGCATGATCAGCAAGACCGTCGATACCATCTTTAACCTGTGCGTATCGATCTTTGATCTGCTTCCCGGCGTGGCATTGCTGCCGGTCGTGATCGTGATCTTCGGCGTGAAGCCGGGCGTCATCGTGTTCCTGGTGGTACACGCGGTCCTCTGGCCGATGGCCAGAAATGTGCTGGATGGCTTCAAAGCGGTCCCGGAGATCTATGTGGAAGGCGGACGGAACCTTGGCATGAGCAGTACGCAGATGCTGACGGGCATCTATGTTCCTGCTTCCGCGACCTATATCATCTCCGGACTGAAGGTCGGCTGGGCGAGAGCGTGGAGAGGCCTGCTGAGCGCGGAGATGATCTTCGGCATCGCGTCCAGCCCGGGAATCGGCATGTACATCAATCAGATGCGTACGAACCTGAATAACGCGGAAATGTACGCAACGCTGATCGTAATTATCATCATCGGCCTGGTGGTGCAGTATGGTATTCTGGAACCCATCGAGCGCGCAACCGTGAAGAAATGGGGGATGACGAAATGAGTGAAACCGTACTGGAGGTCAGGAATCTGTCGAAGTCCTTTTTGAATTCCGGCGGAAAAGATACGAATGATGTCCTCAATGATCTGAGCCTGTCGGTCGAGAGAAAGGAATTCCTGTGCATTCTGGGTCCTTCCGGCTGCGGAAAGACAACCCTGCTGCGGTGCGTGGCGGGATTCGAGACCTATACGGGGGAGATCCTGACAGAGGGCAGAGTGAACCATGGACCGGGTACAGACCGGATTATGGTATTTCAGGATTTCAACCAGCTGTTCCCGTGGAAAAGCGTGGAGAAAAACATTCAGTACGCGCTGAAGATGCAGGGAATCAAGGACAAGGCGCTTCTGAAGAAGAAGTCGGACGAGGCGCTTCACAAGGTTAAGCTGGATGGCTATCAGAACTACTATCCGTATCAGCTGAGCGGCGGCATGAAGCAAAGAGTCGCCATCGCGAAAGCATTTGCCCTGAAACCGGGCATTATCCTGATGGACGAGCCCTTCGCGGCGCTGGATGCCATGACGAGAAACCGTCTGCAGAAGAAGCTGCTTGAGCTTCATGATGAGGAGGGCTGCACGATTCTTTTCATCACGCACAACATTCTGGAAGCGATCTCGCTTGGAACACGGGTCATTGTACTGCAGAACGGCGGAAAGATCGTGGTGGATGAGAAGAATCCGATCCCGCGTCCGGTCACGCCGGACTCTCCGGGATACGGTGCGTTCTGGACGAAGCTGCACGATGCGCTGTATGTGGAGTGAGGCAGGAAAGCAGGTATAGCGCAGCCAGGAACAGACAGACGCGCAGAATTACGGAATCAGCCTGAGACCGGCTCCGGACACCCGGCCGACAGGATTGATCATATAAAAAATGGCAGATTGCCAGGATATCAGTGATTCAGAAAGGGGATTAGACATGAAGAAATCAATTAAGATGCTGACTTCTGCTGCCCTTGCTGCGGCGATGACCGCGACAATGGCTGTCAGTGCATTCGCCGACGGAGCGGAACTGAATATTACGTATCAGTACGGACTGGCTTATACACCGGCTGTGATCGCCATGGATCAGGGTCTGATCGAGGCTGCCTACAAGGAAGCGACCGGGGAAGACCTGACTGTCAACTGGACGCAGATGAACAATGGTTCCGACATCAACACTGCCTTTGCGGCCGGTGAGATCGATGCAGGCTTCCTGGCACTCGGTCCGATCGTTTCAGGTGTTTCGAAGGGAATCGGCTACAAGATCTTCTCCAACAGCTCAGGACAGCCGCACGCGCTGATGACCAATGATCCGGATGTCAAGGAACTCAAGGACCTGATCGGTACGGATAAGCAGATCGCGCTTGTCACGATTGGCTCTCTGCACCATGTCCTGCTGGCGATGGCGCTGGACGAGGCCGGCGAGGACCCGCACGCGCTGGACGCCAACCTGATCGGCATGAAGCATCCGGACGGCATGGCTGCTCTGGAAAATGGACAGATCGCCGCGCATCTGACTTCCAGCCCGTACATCCAGATGGAGCGCAAGAACGAGGAGCTGCATGAGGTCGGAGATATGTCCGCTGTCTGGTCTGCGGAGAATTCTTATATCGTCGGCGTTGCTTCCGAGGAGCTGCACGACGAGAAACCGGAGATCTATCAGGCACTGTGCGACGGCATCAAGGCTGCGATGGATTACATCAACGAGAATCCGGAAGAGACGGCAGAGTTCACAGCTGAGCTGGACGGCAATACCGTCGAGGATGAGCTGGAGTATCTGAAGGACGGCAACTATCATCCGGAAGTGAAGGGCATCGGCCGCTTCGCGAAGTTCATGGAGGAAGCGGAATTCCTCGATGGCGAGGCTCCGGCGTTTGAGGATATGGTATTTGACAACGTCGTCGGAGATTGAGAGAATAGAAACAGCTGACATCGGCGAGAATTGACAGTACAGGGAATGTCGGATGATCCGGCATTCCCTGAGTGTGCATTAAAAGAGCGCCGAAAGACAGACAGATCTGAGAGGAGAAATATGACAGGAGGGGAAAGATCCATACGATCGTTTGTACGTGACACTTATAAGAATATGACCCTGAAGAATCTGTATCCCTCACGCTACCGCGCGTCGTGCAGGAAAGCAGTGGTGCCGGGGCGCGTCGTATTTCTTGAGATCCGGGAGAAGGCTCTGTCTGATAACTTCCGGATGATCCGGGCCGCCCTGGAAAAATGGAATCAGAAGAAGGCGGATTCTGACAGCACCGCGGCTGACGCGAAGGAGCCCGTGCTCTGGACGATGGAGACCGTCTGCATCCGCGAGGGCATGGAGAATAACGGCGCCGTGATGAAGAATTGTCTGGCGGCGATTCCGCAGCTGGCGCAGGCGCAGTTTATTTTCGTGAATGAGAGCTCTTACTTCCTGAGCAGTCTTCCCATCCGCCCGGAGACGACGGTGATCCAGACCTGGCATGCGTGCGGCGCATTCAAGAAGTTCGGCTACAGCGCGGTCGGAAGCGGATTCGGAACGACGAAGGAAGACCTTGATACGTATCCGGTGCACCGGAACTTTTCCTACGTGACGGTGTCCGCCCCGGAGGTGGTGTGGGCGTACGCGGAAGCATTTCATATGGAAGACAGGGTGGAGCGGATTCTGCCCATCGGCGTGAGCCGGACCGATATGTTCTTCAGCCGGAAGTACCGTGAGAAGGCGTATGGGAAGACCGCCTGGATTCTGAGAAGAATGGCGCCGAACCTGTTCCCGAAGCATGGAGATGTGTATTCAGACCGCGAGGAGGACCGGGATCAGGTGAAGGATCTGTCGGCGGTTCCGGGAAAGAAGCTCCTGCTCTACGCGCCGACCTTCCGCGGAACAGTCGGACGGGCGAAGGCGCCGGATGCGCTGGACATTCCCACGCTGAAGCGTCTGCTCGGCAAGGACTACATCCTCCTGATCAACCATCATCCCTTCATCAAGGCGAAGGACCGGCCGAAGATTCCGGACAGCTGCAGGGATTTTGCATTTGACATGACAGACCATCTGGCGATCGAGGAGCTGCTGACGGCAGCGGACGTCTGCATCACGGATTATTCGTCCCTGATCTTCGAGTATTCGCTGTTCGAGCGTCCCATGATCTTCTTTGCCTATGATCTGGAGCATTACCTCAATGAGAGGGGCTTCTACTATCCGGTCACCGAGATGATGCCCGGCCCGGTCTGCCGCACGACGGAGGAGGTGGCCGAGGCGCTGCGCAAGGATGTGGAATTTGACCTGAAGCGGGTTCGGGAATTCAAGTACCGGTTCATGAGCGGCTGCGACGGACACGCCACGGCGCGGGTGCTGAAGCTGATGGAGAAGAGCTGAGGAAAGTGCGGAGAGAAAGAGCTTGCAGGCAGGATCCGGGAAAAAGGGCTTGCAGACAGGATCTCGAAAGAAAGACCGGGGGAGAGGGACCCGGATAACAGAGGATCGGGAGACAAGAAAAAACAGAAAATCAAGAACGAACAGGAACTTGGGAAAGCCTGGGAGCAGGATGGGAATGGTGCGTGCGATGAAAAGAAGCGGAAAGAATAAGGTATGCCTGGCAGCATGCTTCTGCGTCATGATGCTGTGGGCAGTAATGTCAGCGGGTGGAAGTCGTGTGCATGCTGCTTCTGTCAGGGATTCCCTCCCCATCCTGAAGCTGAAGACACTGAAAGAGATGCCCGTGCCTGCGGGTTCTTCTTACTTAGAGGGCGGAACCGCGGTGCCATCCGGCTATGTGGTGACATTTCTCAGCAGCAGCGCGTCGGATCCGAATCAGATTCTGCTTCTGAGCACGGCGAACTGGTCAGCCGTGAAGATGGGAAACGCGCCCCTGTCCCATGCGAATGATATGTGCTATGCCCCGAAGAATGGGGGCGAGATCTATGTCACGCCGATGGACAATTCCTGTATCATCGTGCTGGACGCCGCGACGCTGTCACAGAAATCGATTCTCACCCCTCAGACGCGGCAGGCCTATCACGCGATCGGCTACGATACGAAGACGGACAGCTTCGCGTGTATGTATGTGGACGGTACCGGAGCGGGCCGGCGTTTTACCTGTGATATCCTGGACGGAAAGCTCGAAAGAAAGAGCTCCTTTTCCGTCAGCACCAACCTGACGTATCAGGGATTGACGGTGCACAATTCTTTGATCTATTACACCTGCTGGGAACGGGGCGGCGTAAACAGTCTGTATGAACCGGTCTATGACGGAGTCTTCCAGAAAAATGACAATGTCATCTATGTCTATGATTTCTCCGGCAGGCTGGTGAAGAGCCTGCTGATCCCCTGTCCGCAGGGATATTCCAAGTTCGAGATTGAGACGGCTTCCTTTCTCGGAGACCGGATGATCCTGCAGTGCAATATTACAAAGAACGGAACCAGGTACTTTGGTCTCTACGAAGTCACAGGGGAAGAACCCTCTCTGGCGCAGCAGGCCGCTGAAAAAGCCGCGAAGGAAAAAGCCGCCAGGGCGCAGGCTGACGCGGAGCGTGCGGCTTCCGCGAAGATGAAGCCTGCAAGACCGAAGATCACAGGGATCACAAAGAAGAAAAGAGCGGTCAGTCTGAAGTGGAAGAAGGTCAAGATCGGGAACAAGAAGGTGACTGGCTATGAAGTCCAGATCTGCAAGAACAGATCATTTACCGGAGATACACGCCGGATGTTCCGTGTCCCCATCGTCAAGTGTACGATCAGAGGACTGGACCGGAAGACGCGCTATTTTGTCCGTGTCCGCGCGTACCAGAAGGTTGGGACCGGCAGAGCATACTCCGCCTGGTCCGTGATCCGGAAAGTAAAGACAAAGTAATAAAGTCTCCGTTCAGGAGCCCTGTGTATGCATTGTGCCTATACAGGGTGTGACTTGCAACTATGTGAGGACGAAATAGGGCGGAGATGAAAAAACATCTTTCCTTTAGTACATTAAAGTGATATACTATCGACTGTACAGTTTACCCGCAAATGACCGGGAAGAAGAGGAGGGAAAATCTTATGATGAAAAAACTGGCAGCTGTGACATGTGTTCTGTCGATGGCTCTGTCGGGGATGGCAATGGCGGATACCGTCACGATCGGTGTCTTCGAACCGGCTTCCGGCGACAACGGAGCAGGCGGAAAGCAGGAAGTGCTTGGCATGCAGTACGCGAACCAGGTACAGCCGACCGTTGAGATCGATGGCACAGAGTATGATGTCGTACTGAACATCGTCGACAATGAGTCCTCTACTGACAAGGCGACTTCCGCGGCGACAGCGGCGGCAGAAGGCGCAAGCGTTGTGCTCGGCTCCTACGGCTCTGCGGTTTCCATCGCGGCTGGCGATATCTTCAAGAGCGCAGGCGTCGGCGCGATCGGCGTTACCTGCACGAACCCGCAGGTTACAGAGGGAAATGACAACTATTTCCGTATCTGCTTCCTGGATCCGTTCCAGGGCACGGTCCTTGCGAACTATGCAAATGACGCGATCGGCGCGAAGAAGGCTTATGTCCTGACCAAGCTCGGCGACGACTATTCCGCAGGCCTTGGCCACTACTTCAGCGATGCGTTCAAGAAGCTCGGCGGAGAGGTAATCGAGGAGACATTCCCGCCTGAAACTGCTGACTTCACTTCCTACATCACGACCGCGAAGAACGAAGGCGTTGATGTCATCATGGCTCCGACCTCCACTGAGGCGGCTCAGCTGATCATCGAGGCGGCTTCCACACAGGGCGTCACGGTTCCGCTTCTTGCAGGCGACACCTGGGATTCCAATGTTATCCTGAGCGCGGCTGAGGGGAAGGACATCGAGATCTACGTCACCACCTTCTATCAGGAAGGCGCGGATGAAGAATTCGATACCGGCATCAAGGAATACATCAACGGCGACAAGACCGCTCTGGCGAACAATGGCGGCGATGACACTGTCGCAGCGGTTTCCGCGATGGGTTATGACGCATACTTCGTAGCGCTTGAGTGCATCAAGAATGCTGCTTCCACCGATCCGGCGGATGTCCTTGCAGCGATTCCGGCCACCACTTATGACGGCGTAACCGGCCACATCGAATTCGGTGAGAACGGCGACGCGGTTCGCTCTGAGGCGGTTGTCAAGAAGGCGAACAACGAGACCGGCAGCTGGGAGTTCGTCGCAACACAGGGTGTCAGCGAGTAATCCAGCAAAGACACAAGGCGCCGGTGCGTAATCCGGCGCACAGGGTTTTCGGATCTCAAAAAGTAAAGAACGCGCTTTGCTGAGCGCATATGCATTTTCTTTCCAGCGCGGAACGTCCGAGGGGCGTTCCGTGCCGGAATTTTCCTGATCAATCTGATTTCAAAGGATTTCACATGGACTTCTTCTCTAAAAACTTACCCTATCTGCTCGCGGGCGTATCGGTCGGCGGACAGTATGCCCTGATCGCCATCGGCTATACGATGGTGTATGGCATCCTGCGTCTGATCAACTTTGCCCATGGCGATATCTTTATGGTTGCGGGACTTGTGACAATATATGCGAGCACCGTGATGCCGCTGTATCTTTCACTCCCGCTGACGGTCATTGTCACGGTCATCCTCGGTATGACGATTGAGAAGGTGGCGTATAAGCCGCTTCGAAATGCGCCGAGAATGTCTGTCATGATCTCCGCGATCGGCGTTTCCTATCTGCTGCAGAACCTGGCTCTGTACATTACGGGCGGTCTGGCGCAGGTATATCCGACGATCCCGTTTATTTCGAATACTATCACCATCGGTTCGGCAACGACGAAGGTGGTTACAGTCCTGACACCGATCCTGATGATCGTGCTTGTCGTAGCGCTGATCCAGTTGATCAACCACACAAAGATCGGTATGGCGATGCGTTCGGTGTCTACGGACTTTGAGACGAGCCGCCTCATGGGAATCAACGTGAACAGGGTCATCTCCATGACCTTTATCATCGGTTCCTTCCTCGCGGCGGTCGGCTCGATTCTGTACTTTACCAATTATCCGTCGGTCATCCCGACCTCGGGCGGCATGCCCGGCCTGAAGGCATTTGTCGCCGCCGTGTTCGGTGGAATCGGCTCGATTCCCGGCGCGGTCATCGGTGCCATGCTGATCGGTATCGTGGAGAACCTGATCAAAGGCGCAGGCTGGACGACCTTCTCGGATGCATTTACCTTTGTACTTCTGATCGTGGTGCTGCTGTTCAAGCCGACCGGCCTGTTCGGGGAAGCCGCGACGGACAAGGTCTGAGAAAGGAGGACAGACATGACAAAGAAAAAAGATCTGATCTTTGCCCTCATCCTCCTGGCAGCAGCGGTGGCGCTGGTTGCAGTGCTGGACCGCGTGCTTCCGCAGACGGGCATTATCATGACGGTTCTGAAAAAGGGCTGCATCTATTCACTGGTTGCGGTTTCCATGAACCTGCTGAATGGTTTCACGGGGCTTTTCTCCCTGGGCCAGGCGGGCTTCATGCTGATCGGCGGCTACACCTACGCGATTCTGACGATTCCGGCTGCGGACCGCGCGAGTGTATACCAGTACTTTGACGGCGGCATCGTGCAGTTCTCGATTCCGTTCTGGGCGGGACTGATCTGTGCCGGCCTTGTGAGCGCGCTGCTGGCATGGCTGATCGGGCTTCCGGTGCTGCGCCTCAAGAGTGACTACCTGGCGATCGCGACGCTCGGCTTCGCGGAGATCATGCGTGCCTTCTTCCAGTGGGATACGCTGGGTCCGCTGACCAATGGATCCAACATGCTCCGTAAGTATCCGAGCTTTACGACGCTGATGTTTCCGTTCGTGGTGTCGGCGATCTGCATCGCGCTGATCGTGATGCTGATCAACTCCTCGTTCGGAAGAGCATTTAAGGCGATCCGCGACGACGAGATCGCTGCGGAGGCGATGGGGATTAACCTGGCGCATCACAAACGGATGAGCTTCTGCATCTCCTCTTTCTTCGCCGGTGTGGGCGGAGCGCTGCTGGCCATGTACCAGACGACCATCCAGGCGCAGGCCTTCAAGTCGAACATGACCTATGAGATTCTTCTGATTGTCGTCATCGGCGGACTTGGTTCGGTCACGGGCTCCGTGCTCGCAACCTTCCTGTTCTATGCGGCGAGTGAATGGTGGTTGAGATTCCTCGACTCTCCGCTGATGATCGGGGACTGGCAGGTTCCGCTGCTTCGTTCCGGTTTCCGGAAGGTTGTCTTCTCGGTTGTCATCATGGCGATCGTGCTGTTTGCCCGGCAGGGAATCATGGGCGACCATGAATTCTCACTGTCCGGCCTGATGAAGCTTTTCAGCCGCAAGCGCAAGGGAAAGGAGGCATCCGCAAATGAGTGATTCGAATGCGAATGTGCTTCGCCTGGAGCATATCACCATGCAGTTTGGCGGCGTGGTGGCGGTCAATGATTTTTCGATGGAAGTCAACAAGGGCGAGATCGTCGCGCTGATCGGCCCGAATGGTGCCGGCAAGACGACAGCCTTCAATGTCATCACGGGTGTGTATGAGCCGACCAACGGTACCGTCTATTTCGACGGCAAGCCGATCGTGGAGAACCATCCGCGCGGGAAGATGAAGAAGCTTTATCAGGGCGACGAAGCGCTGATGTGCGACAAGGTTATCTCCCAGACACCGGACAAGATCACGAAGCTCGGCATCGCCCGTACCTTCCAGAACATCCGTCTGTTCAAGAAGATGACGGTTTTCGACAACGTGCTGATCGCGCGCCATCTCCGTTCGAAGGCGAACTTTATGAGCGCGACGCTGCGCCTGAACGCCGCGGAGGAGAAGCACAACCGTGAGAAGACATTAGAGCTTCTGGAACTCGTGGGACTTGCGGAGAACAAGGATGATCTTGCAACCTCGCTGCCATACGGCAAGCAGAGACGCCTCGAGATCGCCCGCGCGCTCGCAACCGAGCCCCGGCTCCTGCTCCTCGATGAGCCGGCCGCCGGCATGAACCCGCAGGAAACCATCGAACTCGCCCACTTCATCCGGAAGATCAAGGACCAGTTCAACCTGACCGTCTTCGTCATCGAGCACCACATGGATCTGGTCATGGAGATCTCGGACCGCATCTACGTCCTGGACTTCGGACGTATGATCGCAGCGGGAACCCCCGCAGAGATCCAGTCCAACCAGCACGTCATCGATGCTTACCTCGGCGTACAAGAAGAGTAGAACGGAATGAGAAGGAACTCCATACGCACTTGGTACAGGTACAGTATGGAAAAACAAGTAAGGAATTCACAGGCATGAGTAAAAACACGAATCAGGCGTCAACGGGAAATACGGTTGGAAAAGTCGGCAGCGTCAGTGCGAACTGGGACCATCTCGGAAAAAGAGGAGACGGACCGGCAAGGAATCTCCTGGAGGTTCGTGACCTGCAGGTTGCTTACGGCGGCATTCAGGCCGTGCGCGGGATCAGCTTCGATGTTCCGGAGCATGAGATCGTAACGCTTATCGGCGCCAACGGAGCAGGCAAGAGTTCCACACTGCGCTCGATCGTCGCACTAGAGAAGCCCGCCGGCGGTTCCATCCGTTTCGAGGGAAATGAGCTGATCGGCCAGGGAACGGAGCAGATTGTAAAAACCGGTATCACGCTTGTTCCCGAAGGAAGACGGGTATTCGTCAACCTGTCCGTCTATGAGAATCTGCGCATGGGAGCATATCTGCGCAGCGACGATCTGCAGCAGGACCTCGACTGGGTCTACACCTTGTTCCCGCGTCTGAAGGAACGTCACTGGCAGGCAGCCGGAACACTGTCCGGCGGTGAGCAGCAGATGCTCGCGATCGCCCGTGCCCTCATGAGCCGCCCGAAAATGATCATGATGGACGAGCCTTCTCTGGGCCTTGCCCCGATCATCGTGCAGGAAGTATTTGAGATCATCCGTGAGATCAACAAGATGGGCATGACGATCCTGCTGGTTGAGCAGAACGCTAACATGGCATTGAAAGCCGCCGACATCGGCTATGTCATGGAAACCGGAAGCATTACGCTCTCCGGCACCGGCAAAGATCTGGCTGAGAACCCGGTCGTCAAGGAAGCTTACCTTGGCAAGGCAAGACAGTAAAAGGGTCTAACACTCCAGGTACGCCACCGGCGTACTTGCTTATCAAAGAGAATCTTAAAGAGTAAGAGGAGGTACAATTCCCATGGCTGATGAACAGAACCCGGTTTTTGATCAGACACTACCAACTCCGGAACCGATCACACTGACCTTTGGCGAGGAGAGTGCTCCCGAAGGGAAGGCGCCGGAGCAGAGTGCGGCAGCGAACCCGACGGAGAGTGCTTCTGATGCGCTTGCGCAGGCAAAGGATGCTCTGTCACAGGCGCAGGGTGTGCTTTCAGATGTACAGAATGCAGCTGGCGCGACATTTGCTTCGAATGGCGTTTCTGTGGTTGACGCAGTCAATGCTGCGGGAGCGGCTATGGCGGCGGCGCCGGCGTCGGCTCCGTCTGCAAGCGCTACTTTGAACGCGGCTATGGCGGCAGCACCGGCAGCGCCGGGCGTCTCCTATGGAACGACGGCAGCGCAGAGCGCGGCAGCGGCAGCACAGGATACAAGCTTCGCATTCTCGCCGGAAGAACAGGCACAGGTAGATGCATTTGCGGAGCGGATTGATCTGCACAATTCAAATGCGATCATGCAGTATGGTGCCGGTACGCAGAAGAAGATGTCGGACTTCTCTGACCTTGCGCTGGAAAATGTCAAGAACAAGGACATGGGTGAAGTCGGCAAGATGATCTCCGGTCTGGTTACCGAGCTGACGGACTTTGATGTCAAAGAGGATGACGGAGGAATCTTCAAGTTCTTCAAGAAGCAGACCAATAAGCTTGTCGCCATGAAGGCGAAGTATGAGAAGACCGAGAAGTCGGTGGACGACATCGTACGTGTTCTGGAAGGTCATCAGGTTCAGCTGCTGAAGGATGTCGCGACACTCGATAAGATGTACGACATGAACCTGGCGTATTTTAAGGAACTGTCCATGTACATCGCAGCCGGCAAGAAGCGGCTGGCCGAGGTCCGGAATGGTGAGCTGAAGCAGCTGCAGGAAAAGGCAGCAGCCAGCGGAGACGCACAGGATGCTCAGGCAGCAAAGGATCTCGGCGCGCTTTGCGATCGTTTTGAGAAGAAGCTGCATGACCTGGAGCTGACACGCCAGATTGCGATTCAGACCGGACCGCAGATTCGCCTGGTGCAGGACGCCGATACGCTGATGGCAGAGAAGATCCAATCGACGATCGTCAATACGATTCCGCTGTGGAAGAATCAGATGGTCATCGCCATGGGAGTCGAGCACTCGAATCAGGCGGCGAAGGCGCAGCATGAGGTTTCGGAGCTGACCAACAATCTTCTGAAGAAGAACGCAGAGCAGCTGCACACGGCTTCTGTGGAAACCGCGAAAGAATCCGAGAGGGGAATCGTGGATATCGAGACATTGAAGAAGACAAATGCAGAGCTGATCTCGACGCTGGATGATGTGCTGAAGATTCAGGAGGAAGGCCGCCAGAAGCGTGCAACCGCTGAGCAGGAGATGGCCAAGATGGAATCCGAACTGAAGGCGAAGCTGCTGGAGCTGTCGAAGACATCGAAGTGATGGCGCAGACGTACCCAGCGGATGAAAAGAGCAAGTGTAAGACAGGACCCTCGCAGGAGGGTCCTGTCTTTGCAGTTAAATGTCACCCCCTCCCTGACCAGGCACAAGGCATACACAGGGCTCCTGAACGGAGACTTTTGGGGGCGCAGCGGAGACTCGGAGCGAGGAGCCCTGTGTACGCCGCAGTACTGGGAGGGGGTGACCCGTAATGCCCGCAGGCAGGCGCTTCAAAGATCCCGTCAGGACCAGATGGAGTTTTTTCTGCATTTGTTCTATAATAGCTTAAATACTGCATGATCCATGGAAGGTGAGACTGTCATGAGTGATAGGAAAGAAAAGTTTGATCCGATCGATGCGGTCGGCAATATTGCGGATATTGTCAACAAGTCCCTTGCTTCGGGTGACTATTCTTCGCTGAACCGCGAGATTACGAAAGCGTTGAATGAGGCGGCGGACGCTGTGCATGATTCGATTTTCTCCACACCGTTTTTCAGGGTGGATGGGGCGAAGACGTATCGCGCCGATACCAAGAGCAGCTACAACGATGCGTGGAATGGGAAACGCTCCGCTCGTTCCTCCAGGTCTTCGAAGAACGATGGGGTAGTGAGCTCTGCCGGCGCTCATGCAAGGGTGATCCTCGGCACGGTGTCTGCCTGTTTCTGCGGCATCTTGTTCGCCGCGGGAATCGGGATCGGGGAAGGCGCGTTTGCCGCGTTTTTCGGCGCTTTGACTGCGTTCAGCGGCTGGAATATGTTTAAGGGCTTCCAGAAGATCGGCCGGATCAACCGGGCGAAGAAGATCCTGAAGATGATGGAGGGGCGCGACACCATCACGATCGAAGAGATCGCAGCTGCATTTGGCAAGAGCGAGCAATGGGTTGCCGACGACATCCAGGCAATGGTGCGCGATGGCATTTTCATGGGAAAGACGTACATGGACAAGGAAGAGACCGCGTTCATGATCAGCCACGAGGCCTACAATCAGTACCGCGAAACGATGCGTGCCTACGAGGAGCGCCGGAAAGCAGAAGAGAAGGAGAGCGTTTTCCGGAAAGAGGATCTGAAGGAATATGGCAAGATGGAGCGAAATGCCGCCAAGCGTGAGCAAAACAGCGTGCGTGAGGCTGCCCGCCTTGACAAGGAGACCGCGGAGATGGTCGATGAGGGGAAGGCTTTCATCTCGCACATCCATCAGAAGAATGAAGAGGTTCCGGATCCGGTCTTTACCGAGAAGGTGGACCGGCTTGAGAAGATTGTCACCAATATCTTCGATCGTGTAGCGGCATCCCCGGAAAATGCACCTGATCTGCATCGTCTGATGAAGTATTATCTTCCAACCACGCAGAAACTGGTGGACACCTACGCGACCCTGGATAAGCAGGCGGTGCAGGGAGAAAACATCGAGAACGCAAAACGCGAGATCATTTCCTCACTGGATACGATCAATGAGGCGTTTGAAAAGTTCCTGGATCAGTTCTTCCAGTCGACGGCCTGGGATGTGTCCAGTGACATCTCTGTGATGAACCAGATGATGGCGCAGGACGGGCTGACAGGCGGAAATGATTTTGCCAGGGCTGCGGCTGCCGCGAAGGCGGCGTCAGAGGCGCAGGTGCAGCAGGCGGCGCAGGAAGCCGCACAGCAGACGACACAGCAGACGACACAGCAGGCCGCGCAGCATACAGGCGGCGTAAAAGTTCAGACAATGGGCGGCGTGCAGGCACTGGTGCAGGAAGAAGAGCAGTAACTTGCGGTCTTTTACAATTCGCGTTATAATGGCCCATAGTATGTCAGTTTCACGGGAGATGTGGATATGAAAAGATGTATGTACTGCGGACATGAGAATGAGGATTCCCTTACATCGTGTTCCGTATGCGGGAATAAGCTGGGAAATGCGCTGCTGACGCAGGAGCCGGTGACGGCTGAGGAGGCTGCCGCGCAGGAGAGCATGCCGGACGAGGCGGGTGCTTCAGGCGGCATGACGGAGGATGGAGCGCAGCGTGCGGCCGGTGCCGGGGAGATGCCGGGCGGTGCGCAGAAGGATGCTGCGGGAGATGACAGCTACGGTGCGCAGCAGGATGCACAGTATGGTGCGTCGGAGGCATCAGACAGCCAGAGCGCCGCGGACGAAGCAATGTATTCGCAGGAGCCGGCATTTGCGGGACAGATCCCCGTGAACAGCCAGTTCGGCGAGACAGCGCCTGCGGGACAGTTCCAGGATGGTGAGAACACCTACGCAGGCCAGCCGGCAGGCGGGAATGCAGGTTCCTATACGGGTGAGAATCCGTACGCCAGCCATTATACCGGAGAGAATCCGTATACCGGTCAGACACCGGATATGACGCCCGGGTACGGTGAGGACTGGAGACAGGATGTCGGCCGCGGCCAGACGTATGGCGCCAGAACGCAGTACAGGGAAAGACGTGAGGCGCGGCGTTCTCAGAACGCGCAGCGGGAAGGCGTTTCCGGCGGTGTGTACAACAACGGCAGCAATCAGTATGGCGCAAGCGGCCGTGATCAGTATGGCAGCTCCGGATATGGTTATCGCCAGCCGGGCGGACAGGAAGTGCAGGGTGCGCGCGGAGACTACGGAAGACGTGAGAGCACCGGCGGCAGCAAGATGTTCATGGTCAAGGCGCGCAAGAGAGTCAAGAGCGTGACATTTTTCCTGATGGCTCTGACCTTCACAGCGATGTTTGCGCTGAATGTCTATAACATTTACTGCGGAAATGCACTCCGCAATATTACCGATTCCGAGTCGATGCTTGCGAACATCCTCTCCGGAACAGGGACAAACTTCTTCACGCAGATGCTGACGGAGCTGGCCTCCCAGATGGTGAAGATGGTTGTGAATGTGCAGGGCATCATTGCACAGCTGGGTAAGACAGTTGAGCTTGGAATCGCGATTGTATTCCTCGTACCGAATGTACTTTACTGCCTGGCACTGTGGCTGATGTTCTTCCGCACCGATACGAAGCGCCGCCAGTTCCCGATGGGCGGCTACACACTGGCCAGAGTCATGATGATTCTGAAGTTCCTTGTTGCATGCCTGGTGCTTGCCATAGGCCTGGTTATTTCCGTGTACTTTGTCGTTGTCGGCGCGCAGAGGAAGTCCGGTTCCATTGATTCTTCGCTGATCCAGGGCGTGATTCTCCTGATCGTGATGATCGTTGTGTCCATCTTTGTGGTGATGTATTACATCCAGTGGATGTTCTGCCTCAAGGTCGTCAGAGACAATGCAAAGAAAGGAACGGATCCCGGCCGGATGCCCGGATTCGTGGTATTCCTCTCGATCCTTTGTGCGGCGATCTGTGTTCTTCTCATGATTCCCATGGCGCCGAATGATTACATCGGACTTGCGTCACGCGGAGCAGCAGCACTGTACTTCCTGGTCTCGGGTCTGTGGGTGCTGATCTACAAGATCAAGGTCAAGAGGAATTAAGTGCAGCATATATCGGAAGATCAAAATAGCCGGGCGCTGGGAGCCCGGCTTTTCCTTCTGAAAATCTTAACAATTCTTTTCGGGAATTGAGTGATGACGTACGCAATTGATAATGATATATTGTGTATATCCTGAAAACAAGGATCGATGAGAATCGAACCAAGGGGCAGTTATAAACGTTATAAACAGGGGTAGAAAGAAACAGGGGTACAGAACATTGACTAAGATTATGACATGGATTCTCGGTGTTGCTGCAGCGCTGCTTGCCGCGATTATCCTCATTTCTTTTTTGTTTTTGCGCAAAGAGTGGAATCGGACCACATTCTTTGACCATACCTCCATCAATGGCTTTGATGTGTCGGGCAAGAGTCCGGAGGAGGTTCTTCCGATCTTTACTGAGGAATACACGAAGGCACAGGTCCATCTGACAGAGAATGGCAAGGATGAGGCGGTGTGGTCTTTGGCGGAGGTCGGTTATACGATCGATGAGACCGCGCTGATGTCCGGTATCCAGGATGCGATCGGAAAGCAGAAGAGCTCGATCCCGGTACTGCTGGATTCCCTGATGAACGGGAATTCATTTGAGATCGATGTCCCGTTCCGCTTCGATGCTCAGACGCTCAATGCCGCGGTGACAACTGCAAATATGGCAGACGAGCGCATTCAGAATGAGGATGCCGAGATTACATACGACCAGGAAACGAAGACCTATGCCATCAAGCCTGAGGTACAGGGAACCATGCTGAACGATTCTGATATTCAGCATCTTGTTCAGCAGGCTGTGGACGGAGCGGTCGGCGGCACGCAGCCGCAGACACAGATCCAGGCTGCGATTCCCGAATCGCTGTACATCGTTCCGTCGATTCTTTCCACAGATGCGGGCCTGAACCTTAAAGTGAATACATTTAACGCCTATGATAAGGCTGTCATCACCTATGTATTCGGCGACGAGAAGGAAGTGCTCGACTGGAACACAGTCTGTGACTGGGTGGTCTTTGAGGGAGATCAGGGCTATCTGAGCGAGGAGAAGCTCCGCGAGTATGTCATGAACATGGGGCAGAAGTACAACACGATCTATTATGACCGTGTCTTCCATACAACGGGCGGCAGCGACATTACCTTCTCGGAGAATGACAACAATTACGGATATCTGATTGACGAAGAAGGGGAGTATGCGCAGCTGCTTGCGGATCTTCAGGCCAATACCCAGACGGAGCGTGAGCCGATCTATGCGTACACCGGTGTTGGCCGGCATGGAAGAGATGACATGGCGTCTTATGTCGAGGTGTCGATCGGCGCGCAGCATCTGTGGTTCTACAAGGATTATCAGCTGATGATTGAGACCGATGTCGTGACCGGATGCATCGCGAAGAACACGCCGACGCAGACAGGCATATTCCCGATTGCCTACAAGGAAAGCCCTGCAACCCTGATCCCGTCCAATGAGACAAATGGAACGCCGGTGCAGTACTGGATGCCGTTCTACGACGGGCAGGGGCTGCACGACGCGAGCTGGAGAGCAGCATTCGGCGGGCAGATCTACCAGACCGCCGGTTCACACGGGTGCGTCAATATGCCTTACTATGCTGCAGAGTACATTTTCAACAATGCCGATACCGGAACACCGGTGGTGTTGTATTAAGCATTTTACGAACCGTTCTTCGTGAATCTGTCAGGACCTGTATCTTCGTGGAAAAGTATGTGTATAACCGGTGTAAAAGACGGTGAAAACTTTTTCCGGAAACAGGTCTCTTTTTAATTGAATTTCCGGTGTGATTCGATATAATAGAAACGTATTATGTGCAAAGGGGAGCTGAACCGGCAATTAAGGGGGCCGGGTCAGTGAGGAACAGTTAGTAAGGGGCAGCAGATGAATAGGGGCAATCTGGCGGAAGATCCAAGGTCGGGTCTGTCGTCTTCAAGCCGTTATTCCCGCAATGGAGGGGAGAAGAATTCCCTTCTGTATGTCGACAGCAGTTCTCTGAGGAAAGAGCGGAGAGCAGCAGAGCGCAGAGCCGGGAATCAGGCCAGCACGATTAAGGGTAATCACAACGCGAAAAGGAAAAAGAGCGTCGGACGCGGTCTTGCTGACAGCCATATGGACAGGCTGGAGGTGGGAAGCGACGGACGCTTGTTTCGCGTTAAGGAATCTTCAGAATCTGCCTCCTCTATGCATAAGCAAGGCAACGTGGAAACGACCGCTGCCTCTGCCCATACATCCACTCTAACCTCTTCCGATTCTGAGCATACAAACCAGCCTGCAGCTGAAAACACTGCAAATGCTGCACCGCAGATCCGTCCTGCAATCACCGGAGAGATCATCACGCAGACTGCAAAGCCGCAGCGGAGCTACCTCACCCAGAAAAATCCTCTTCTGAAAAAGAAGCCCGCAAAAAACGCGGGATTCAAGCGCAGGGCGAAAGCAAAGACGGCCGTTGCCTCCCAGGAGGAAAGCGCGGCAGCCGAGAAGTCGGCAGCATCTGGCGAAGTGTCTACACCGGCGGTCAGGGAAACGGAAGCTGCGAATGAGCAGTCCGCACCGGCGGTCAAGGAAACGGAAGAGCGGAATGAGCAGTCCGCACCGGCGGTCAAGGAAACGGATGAGCGGAATGCACAGTTTGCACCGGGCATCAGGACGATGCTGCGCCGGTTTCGCGTTCCGATCATCGTGTCAGCCGTGACGCTTGCGTCGGCAGGCTATGGCTATGCAGCATGGCATTACAGTGACCGCTTCTATCCGGGAACAGAGTTTTTCGGAATTCCTGCGGCAGAGCTTTCGGTGTATGACGTGAAGGCTGCGGTGAAGGCGAAGGTGGATTCCTACAGTCTGCAGCTGGAGGCGAGGAAGCCTTTTGTGGACTCCTCCGAACAGGAAGAGTCTGCGTTTGCGAGTAAGAACGTGATTGACGCGGAAGACGTTGAGATGGTCTACTGCGACAACAATGAGATCGATGACGCAATGAAGCGTCAGAGAAGCTGGGCATGGCCGGTTATGATGCTTGCGCAGCTGTTTGGCGAACGCAATTCTGCGTTTGAGACTTCTTACAATGCGGATCTGGTTCCGGAAGCGGTAAGCAATCTGGCATGCATGCAGAAGTCGAATATGATCAAGCCGCAGAACGCGCAGGTGGTTCTGACAGATGACGGTGCCCGGGTTCAGACAGAGATCTATGGAACGACGCTGGATGTGGAGAAGACGGAAGAGACGGTTAAAAAAGCATTGAACGATGGATGCACATCCATCGATCTGGATGCGCTCGGCCTGTATGTGAATCCGAAAGTGAACAGCAGTGACCTCAGCCTTGCCTCAAAGGCGATGGCAATGAACAAGGTTCTCGGCGCGAAGATTCTTCTGAGATTCGGAAACCGCACGGAAGTGATCAACTCTGAGGTGATCGCGAGATTCCTTACCAAAGAAGGCAGCTCGTACACACTGAACGAAGAGAAGGTCAGAAGGTATGTGTCCCGTCTTGCGAAGAAGTACGATACCTATCAGTGCGAGCGCGAGTTCTTCACAAGCATCGGCACGAAGGTGACGCTGGAAGAAGGCATCGGAGATTACGGCTGGCTGCTCGATCAGGAAGCTGTTTACGAGCAGATCCTCGAGGCAATCCGCAGCCAGAAGAAAACAACGATTACACCGATCTTTACGCGGGAAGCGTACTGCGCAGATGCAGATGATATCGGAGACACTTACGTTGAGATCAGCCTGACGAATCAGATGATGTGGTTCTACAAGAATGGCATGCTGGTTGTAAAGACGCCCGTCGTCACGGGGAATCCTTACGCAGGACATGAGACTCCTTCGGGCGGCGTATGGTCATTAAAGGGTAAGATGCGGAATCAGACACTGAGCGGTCAGGGCTATGCTTCTCCGGTTGACTACTGGATGCCGTTCAACAATGGTGTTGGGATTCATGATATGCAGAGCAGGGCATATTTCGGCGGAACCATCTATCTGGGAAGCGGATCCCACGGGTGTGTGAACACGCCGCTCTCGGCAGTGAAGCTGATCTATGACCAGATCGAAGAAGGCGTCCCGGTTATTGTCTATAAGGATGAATCGGAGGAGGCTTACGCACACTGCACGGACCCGGTTGATGTACAGAGCCTGAACGCACAGATTGAAGACAGCTACGGAACGGTTGAGGATGATGGGATCGGATCGATCGTGGCATGGTCCAGGTCAAAGGCAGCACAGGCGGCTGTCAGTGCGCAGCAGGCAGCGGTTCAGAACACAACACCGGTCACGTAAACAGCGCAGCAGGCAGCGGTCCGGAACACAACACCGGTCACGTAAACAGTGCAGCAGGGATACGGCTGCACTCAGCCGATAGGGGCACGTTTCGACAGGCGGCGGGTAACAGGCATTCGCCTGATAGCGGAGAAAACCTGGCATAGAGCCGGCTGAGTTGATTTGAACAAATGTCGGAACATATCGACAAATCGATAAAGATCGATTAAAAAGATATACAATTCGAAAATTACAATTCATCGATGCCGATGGATTTGAATAAATAGATAAGGGGAGATCAGTATGAATAACAGTGCCATCTATGCAGGGGGAGAAAGGTTTGATCGTTTTTTCAAAGCACTTGGAGATCCGCACAGGATTAAGATTCTTGCATTGCTGAGAGAGAGGGAGCTCAGTGCAGGGGAGATTCTTGAAGCGATTGATATTGTGCAGTCGACACTGTCGCATCATATGAAAACACTCACCGATGCCGAAGCGGTGATCGCCGTGCGCCACGGCAAGTGGACGTATTATTCTTTGAATGGAGCAATGCTGGAGGAGGCATCCGCATTTCTTAAGATATACGCGGAAGGAACAAAGGAAAAAAGACAGGAAACAGAAGTACCGGGGACTCAGACCTCTGCCGTAACAGACAGAAGGAGGAAAGAAGAACCGGCAGCCGACCCGGCCCTGAAGAGTGCCGGCAAGGATGCAGACAAGAGCAGCAAAAAGAAAGATAAGAAAAGTAAGAAGAGCAAAAAGAAAAAGTGAGGAATCGAACGGTTTGTCTGCAGTCCTGCGACAGTTTTTTGGAGTGACGGCAGGCAATACGGACAGACTGTGTACGGAAACTGATCGGGAAAAAGTGCGGGGGGGAGCCCAGGCTCCTTGTTTGACAGATGCCCGCCTATGTTATAATCTAACACCATAAAATGAGAGAGAAAAAGGCACTAAGCTCGGGAGGTAATGCATGCTGAGTGATGCGGAGAAGAAGGAGCGCGATGCCCGGCTGTATGAGCTGACGGATGTTGCGCTGAATGCGAACAAGATGGACATGGGGCTCTATCAGAAGTACGATGTGAAGAGAGGGCTTCGTGAGTCGAACGGACGGGGTGTTCTGACAGGACTGACAGAGATTTCGGATGTCAACGGACATAAGGACATAGACGGGAAGTCAGTGCCGATCGAAGGGGAACTGTATTTTCAGGGATATAAGGTAAGCGAACTGGTTGAAGGAAACCGGAACCGGAAGTTTATGTTTGAGGAGGCAACGTACCTTCTTCTGTTCGGGGAACTGCCGACCAGGGCAGAGCTGAGGGAATTCATCCACCTGCTTTCCCAGTACAGGGAGCTGCCGTCAAAGTTTGTGCGGGATGTTATCTTAAAGGCACCGAGCAAGAACATCATGAACGGGATGCAGCGGTCGGTTCTGACACTGTATTCTTATGACAGGAACCCGGATGATACAACCGTTCAGAACGTATTTCGTCAGGCACTTTCGCTGATCGGCGTTATGCCGCTGATCGCTGTCTATAATTATCATGCGTATCAGCATTATAACAATGAGCGATCGCTGATTATCCGTTATCCGAGCGAGGAACTGTCCACAGCGGAGAATATTCTGCGGATGCTTCGGGATGACGGCGCGTATACGGATCTGGAAGCCAGGGTTCTGGATGAATGTCTGGTCATCCATGCGGAGCATGGCGGCGGTAACAATTCGACCTTTACAACCCATGTCGTCTCCTCGACCGGTACCGACACCTATTCCGCGGTGGCCGCGTCCCTGGCCTCCCTGAAGGGCCCGAAGCACGGCGGCGCCAACCTGAAGGTGGAGAAGATGTTCGAGGACATCAAGTCGCATCTTTCCAACTGGGAGGACGAGGCACAGATTCAGGATTATCTGGAAAAGATCATGAAGAAGGAAGCATTTGACCGTTCCGGATTGATCTACGGAATGGGACATGCGATCTACACGCTGAGCGATCCCCGCGCGGTGATCCTGAAGGAGGCTGCGAAGCGGCTTTCAGAGGCGAAGGGCCTGGAGGAAGAATTTGCCCTTTATGAGTCGGTGGAGCGGATCTCGGCGAAGCTTCTGACAGAGCGCAAACAGCTGTCCAAACCGATCTGCTGCAATGTTGACTTCTATTCCGGATTCGTATATTCGATGCTTGGAATACCGAAGCAGCTTTATACCCCGATCTTTGCGATCGCGAGGATCTCGGGCTGGGCGGCACATCGGATGGAGGAACTGATCAATGAAGGTAAGCTGATTCGTCCTGCATATAAGTATGTCGGGCATCATCGAACCTATCGGAAACTGGAGGACAGGTAACCGCTCCGCGATCGCGAATGCGGGGGGCCTGAGAAAACAGGCAGACTGGAATACAGGAGAACAGGGTATGGCTTCAAAGATCAAAACGATTGGAGTTCTGACAAGCGGAGGAGATGCGCCGGGCATGAACGCGGCGATCCGTGCGGTTGTCCGGATGGCAATCAACAAAGGAATCAAGGTAAAGGGAATCTACCAGGGCTATAAAGGTCTTCTGAATGAAGAGATCGTTGACCTGGACGCAAGAGCTGTTTCAGACACCATATCCAAGGGCGGCACATTTTTGTATACAGCCCGGAGCATGGAGTTCCGCACCCCCGAAGGACAGAAGCAGGCAGCTGAGAACTGCAGAAAAAATGGAATCGAGGGTCTTGTTGTCATCGGCGGCGACGGGTCATTTGCGGGAGCGGGAAAACTGGCGGAGCTGGGGATCAACACCATCGGTGTCCCCGGAACGATTGATCTTGATATCGCCTGCACGGAATACACCATCGGATTCGACACGGCTGTCAATACGGCCATGGATGCGATTGACAAGGTCCGTGATACGTCGACCTCTCACGAGCGCTGCTCGATCATCGAGGTGATGGGCAGACGCGCCGGATACATCGCTCTGTGGTGCGGTATCGCGAATGGCGCGGAGGACATCCTGCTTCCGGAAACCTACGATTATGATGAGCAGAAGCTGATCAACAATATCATTGACTGCAGACGCCGCGGAAAGAAGCATCATATTATCGTGAACGCGGAGGGCAATGGGCATTCGGCTTCCATGGCCCGCCGAATCGAGGCGGCGACCGGCGTGGAGACCAGAGCGACCATTCTGGGACACATGCAGCGCGGCGGCTCTCCGACCTGCAAGGACAGAGTCTATGCGTCGATGATGGGCGCCTATGCGGTGGATCTGCTGGCGGAGGGAAAGAGCAACCGTGTGGTCGGCTACCGCGATGGTGACTGGGTAGACTTTGATATGGCCCAGGCGCTTGCCATGCAGAAGGAATTGCCGGATTATATGGTCCGCGTTGCGAAAGCGCTGTCGATATGATCTCCAGTACGGGAAACGCAAAGATCCGGGAACTCGTCAGGCTCAGGAAGAGCGCGAAGGAGCGCATGAAGCGGGGCTTATTTCTCGTGGAAGGGCCGAAGATGTTCCGGGAGATTCCCCGCGGTCTGTGCACAGAGGTATATGTGTCGGAAGCATTCCTTCAGACCGGAGAGGGAAAGGCGGCCGGAGAAGTGCTTGACGGAACCTCCTGTCAGATAGAGGTGGTTTCGGATCCGGTCTTCCGGTATCTTTCCGATACACAGTCCCCGCAGGGGATTCTTGCTCTGGTGCGGCAGCTTCGGTATGAGCTTAAGGATGTACTGACAGCAAGATGTTCCGGCGCTCCTTTGGTTGTCGTCCTTGAGAACCTGCAGGATCCGGGGAATCTCGGAACCATTCTGCGTACAGCGGAGGCGGCCGGCGCATCGGGCATCCTGCTCAGTCAGGGCTGTGCCGATCTCTACAATCCGAAGGTGACCCGGTCCACGATGGGGAGCATTTTCCGGGTTCCGTTTGTCTATACACAGGATCTGAAAGGCGCGATCGTTCAGATGAAGGAGTGCGGCGTACGTATACTGGCCGCGCATCTGAAGGGAAGCGTTGACCTCTATGAGGAATCTCTTACCGGTCCGACCGTGATTCTGATCGGAAATGAGAGCCGCGGCCTGACAGATGAGACAGCGGCGCTTGCCAATCAGGCGATCCGCATCCCCATGAGCGGACGCGTGGAGTCTCTGAACGCGGCGGTCGCCACGGCTGTCTGTCTGTTCGAGGCAAAGCGCCAGAGAAGGATCCGGACAGAGAAGTAAAAAGAGAAGATTACAAACATCGGAAGGGAGACTGTCATATAGAGTCTCCCTTCCTGCATCGTACGATTACTTTTCTGAAATCGTACGATTTCTATTGCGTTCACCGTCCGTTTCTGCTATGCTGAAGCCAGAGAAAGGAGGTGCGCCCTATGTCAATCACTGCTACAGAATTAAAAGCCAATCTCAGCAAGTACCTGCTTCTTGCTGCCACAGAAGATGTTTTCATTACACAGTACGGCAAGATCGTAGCCAAGCTGACCAATCCGTTTCAGAACAGGGTAGAGATCGCGGAGTCCCTTTTCGGCATCCTCCCGCAGACCATGACTCTCGAAGAAGCCAGGGAGGAGCGTCTGAGCGAAATATGAAAGCAATCCTTGATACCAATGTTGTCGTAGACGTACTCCA
>CADBZI010000002.1:81263-90097 GCA_902799015.1 uncultured Lachnospiraceae bacterium
GGCACCGTTATCTTCCATGCCATAGCCAACAAGCAGGTAACCGGATGCCTGACCTCAAAACAAGTTGCTGACCTGCATTTCTTTTCCCGAAAGCAGTTCAAAGGCGAAGAGAATGTCGATTCGAAAGCCCGGCAGATCATCGGAAAGCTCCTGTCCCTTTTTGAACTGATCGACACCCTTGGCATTGACTGCCAGAATGCGCTTGGCATCAACAACGGCGATTATGAAGACGCGATCCTGATCGAAAGTGCATCCCGCGCCGGCGTGGACTGCATTATTACCCGGAACCCGGAGCACTTTCAGGCATCCCCCGTCCAGGTGTATTCCCCAGAGGAGTTTGTCGCTATCTTAAATAAGTCGGAATCATGACCCTGCCGCTGGTTTTTCACCCTGGCAGGGTTTTATATCAGAAAAGGAATGCTCCAGATATTTGGAGTGATTCACGCTCTCAAATCCGCTGTACAGGCGCATTTCCCCAGACTTGTTACAAAATTGTTACTTGACAGAACGACCTGCGTGGTGTACTATGCCATTAAATCGTAACAAATTTGTAATATTTAGATATGAATTTTAACATCTGCGGAAACAACGGTTCGACCGTTGCAGAAAAAGAAAGTATGAGTCACACAGCAGATTGTTACAGAAAATCGTTTGAGAGGATACAGAAGATGAGAAAAGCACAGAAACTTGCCGCAGGAATTGCAGCTGCCATGGTGGTGAGCGCTATGAGCGCGCCGGTTTCATTTGCGGCGGACAATGCATTTGGAATTGATGAGATCAACTGGACGGATCAGGACTGGGCGAGCATCGCGATGACAAATGATGATACGGTTGAGACCGGTGCCGTGATCCGTACGAAGGCGGATGCGGACAGTGATGCCGCCGGCTATCTCTATCGCGGCGCGGCGGTTAACGTTGTTGATAAGGGCGAAGAGTGGAGCGAGGTTCGTTCCGGCCGTGTTACCGGCTTCGTCAAGAACGAGTATCTGGCCTTCGGCGACGACGCACGCGGACTTGCCGCGCATTACGGAAAGCAGGGCATCGTCGCGAACTGGAACGACGTCAATGTATTTTCGGACAGCAATGCGGACTCTGAGGTTGCAGCGCAGATGAAAGACGGAGCTGCGATGAGCATGCTTCAGGACAACGGTCACTGGATCGCGGTTCAGAGCGGCGCGGATCGTGCAGGCTTCGTGTCTGAGGAGGATGTGACGAGAGTTCTGCTTGTGGACACGGCGGTTCCCGCAAATGGCGAGGATGATGCGGATGTTCCTGCGACGATGACGGCGGAGGATATCCCTGTGCAGGCAGCGGAAGCGCCGGTGGAAGAAGGATCCTATGAAGCGCCGTCCTACGCGGAAGCTCCGACGGAAAGCTATGACGAAAACTACTCCGAACCGGTATCCTATGCGGAAGACACATCGGTTTATGTGCCGGAGACATCTGCGGATGTTCCGACCCCTGCCTCTGATCAGCTGTCGACACAGTATGTCAGTGACAATGCGCAGATCCAGGAGCTGTACGATGCTTATATTGCGGCGCAGAATGCCGCGATGGACTGCACCTCTGCGGAGGATGCACAGGCGAAGGCTGATGCGGCGGTCGCTGCGTGGAATGCATATCTCACAGCCTGTGGTGAGACTCCGGTGACAACTGCCTCTACAGAGACAACGGCGACGGGATCCGAAACGACAGGTGCGCAGAGCACACAGACGTATACGGAGACCGCGGAAACACAGGCACCGGTGGTTCAGACAGAAGCTCCGGCTCAGACCGAAGCTCCGGTTCAGACGGAAGCACAGACCGAGGCGGCACAGACTGCTGCAAGCACAAGCTCCTCCGGATCCAGCGCCTACGGCAGCTATTCCGATCTGGATCTCCTGGCGGCAATCATCTGGTGTGAAGCCGGAAATCAGCCGTATGAGGGCATGGTTGCAGTCGGACAGGTTGTCATGAACCGTGTGGCAAGCTCCAGCTTCCCGAACAGCGTATCCGAGGTTCTGAACCAGCCCGGACAGTTTACGCCCGCAAGCGCCGGCACACTGCAGGCAGCACTTGCCTCCGGTGTCAATTCAAACTGCTACGCAGCAGCGCAGGATGCGATGAACGGAGTGGCTCCGGTTCCCGGATACCCGATGTACTTCAACACCCACAGCGGAACCTACAAGCTGGGCGCACATTACTTCTCCTGATCGCATCTGAAATCAGAATAAATCAGTGTAACGATAAGAAAACTGCCGCAACAACATGCGGCAGTTTTTAAAGTGTCCTATTCATGAATCGCGGTGTCCTGAGCGGACCTTTCTTCCTGATCACTCTGCTCCACGATCCGGTCTATGTGATCCGGCTGCGTGAGCTTGCGGATCACCATCGCGTAGATCTCCTGGGATTTCTCCTTCCACTCCTGTGAGACCGCCTTCGCCTGTGTCTCATTCGGAACGGTCAGGGTCATGTCGATCAGCGCGGTGGTATGATCCATGACACGGCACCGGACCGCCCAGTCCCCATCTGTGGTGCGGTAGTATTCTGCTCTGGAGGAGAGAGCTTCCCGAAATTCCAGACGCCTCTTCTTCAGATAGTCATCAATGTCGGAGCGGATCGAGGAGGACAAACTGCTGCGCAGCGCATCCATGCTCGTTTTCCCGGAATCTGTGAGCGCATAGTAGCGGTAATCGGGATAGGCCTCCTCGTGAACCAGACCGGAATCAACCAGCTCCCCGAGCGCGTACTGGACATTGAAATAGTTCGTGTATCCCAGATCCAGAAAGACGTTGGTGATCTGACTGTTCGTCAGAGCAAAATCCACCCGGCTGAGGGTATACATCGTCATGAGTTTATAGAGTGTGTTCAGTTGCTGAGACATACTGTCCCCTGCTCCTTTCGGCAGAAATAAAAATGCCTGCGCTGCCGCATGCACTTATCATCATACCATCCGGAATCAAGGACGACAATCCTCAAATGACAGCGGGAATAAAGTATGGTAAACTAATTCCTGATATAAACGGAAAGGCTTTCCTTGCGGCAGCAGGACCTTTTATCAGGATTAGGGTTATGGCAAAAAGGAATAATACCGTGATAGAGCGTGAGATCAGACGCAGGAGATCCGGTCTTCTGCTGAAATGCCTGATCGCACTTTTGATATTTGTCTCTGTGGGAATGATTGCATGGATCATCTATGAGACGCAGTTTAAAGAGCATAAGAATCCATGGACGGATGCTGGCAGCGGTGTTCAGACCGGAGAGGGAGCTTCCGGTGATGTCAGCGCTGATCAGACCGGAGAGACAGCGGCTGTTTCGAACGGACAGGATTCCCCGGACGGGGAAGAGGGCGGCGCTTTGCCGGCTCCTGCACAGGGAGAGGAAGCATCGCTGGAGAGCCAGGCGAATCGCATGGCTGCCCAGTATGATTATGACGGAGCAATCGAGCTTCTGAAGAGTCAGCCGGATTATGACAGGAATGACCGGTTTAAGAATCTTGTGGTGAACTACGAGAAGACAAAGGCTTCCTGCACGCCGTATCCGATTGACCAGATCACGCATGTGTTCTTCCATTCCCTGGTGTATGACACGGCGAAGGCCTTTGACGGGGATGCCTATGAGGCTGGTTACAATCAGGTGATGACAACCGTCAGCGAGATGGATTCTATTCTGAATCAGATGTACAACAAGGGGTACGTCATGATCAGCCTGCATGATATGGTCGAGTTCGATGAAGCCGGGAATCTGTCGACGAAGCAGATTCTGCTTCCGCCCGGGAAGACGCCTTTTGTACTGAGCCAGGATGACTGCAGCTATTACCACTATATGGACGGGGACGGGTTCCCCCAGAAACTGGTGGTGACGGAGGACGGAAAGGTCAAGAACTCTTACCTGGAAGACGATGGCTCGATCTCCATCGGGGACTATGATGTTGTGCCGATTGTCGATACCTTTGTGGAGCAGCACCCGGACTTCTCCTATCATGGGCACAAGGGGATCCTTGCCCTGACGGGATATGAGGGCGTGCTGGGCTACCGCACGGATGAGGTTTACAAGACACGGCAGGCAGACCGTGTGACCGAATTCCAGCAGGTATTCTTTGACCAGCACCCGGACTTTAATTTCGATCAGGAAGTCGCCGACGCGAAGAAAGTGGCCGACGCCATGAAGGCCGAGGGATGGGAATTCGCCTCCCACACCTGGGGGCACATCAATCCGAGAACCTATTCGATGGAAAGCCTGCAGAGAGACTCCAACCGGTGGAGAGACTGGGTAGAACCCATCGTAGGACCGACGGATGTGCTGATCTTCGCCTTCGGAGCGGATATCGGGGACTGGCAGCCCTATACGATGTCGAATGAATACTACGCTCACTATAAATCGATGGGCTTCAGGATCTTCTGCAACGTAGACGCAAGCACGAAGTACTGGGTCCAGATCGGGACGGACTATCTGCGACAGGCACGCCGCAACCTCGACGGATACCGGATGTACTACACCCCTGACCTCATCTCGGACCTGTTCGACGTCGATCAGGCCTGGGACAGCAGCAGACCCACCCCCGTCCCAAAGATGTGATACACAAACGTTGCCCGATTCCCGGCCAGTCCGAGATGGCGCAAAGACGCGTCAAGGCCGAAGGTCTTGAAAGCGAAGGGGGAAGGAGCCGTGAATCGGGGAAGGAGATGCGAAGCCCGCGAAGCGGATATGATATATAGAAGGAGGCTATCATGCAGATCCTTATCAGGAACGGCCGTATGCTGGATCCCGAATCAGGGACAGACAGAATCACAGATATCCTGATCGAAGACGGGAAGGTCATAAAGATCGGAGATCATCTGGACTTTCCCGCTCCAAGGAGAAGGGAAGTATCGATGGCTGTCGGCGGCAGCGGAGATATCTCATCGGATGAATCGATGCAGATCGATGCGTCCGGCTGCTGGGTCATGCCGGGACTGGTTGACCTGCATGTGCATCTGCGCGATCCGGGTTTCACCTACAAGGAGGATATCGGGACCGGCGCGGAGGCGGCAGCGCGCGGAGGCTATACGACGATCTGCGCGATGCCGAACACAAGACCGGTCATCGATACGCCGGACAAGGTGAATTATGTGCGGTTTAAGGCAGCTGCACTTTCTCCGGTTCATGTTATGCAGATCGGCGCTGTCACGAAAGGACAGAAGGGAGAAGAACTGGCGGATATCCGCGGCATGGTGGATGCCGGATCCCCCGCGATCTCCGAGGACGGGAAGAGCGTCATGAACGCCCTGATCGCGCTGGAGGCATTTCGTGTGGCGGCGCAGCTGGACATTCCGGTCTGCGCACATTGCGAAGACAGGAATCTTGTGAACGGAGGCGTGGTCAATGACGATGCGAACGCAGTCAGGCTGAAGCTTCCGGGTATCACGAATTCGACAGAGGATGTCATTACCGCCAGGGATCTGGTGCTGGCAGCCGAGACAGGCGCGCACCTCCATCTGTGCCACGTTTCGACAAAGGGCGCCGTGGAGATGATCCGCGTTGCGAAGGCGCACGGAGTCAGGGTGAGCGCGGAAGTCTGCCCGCATCATTTCTCTATGACAAGCGATGACATTCCCGGGGACAATCCCCAGTATAAGATGAATCCGCCCCTCAGGACGAGAGAGGACCGGGACGCTCTGATCGCCGGCCTGCAGGACGGAACCATTGACTGCATCGCAACAGACCATGCGCCTCACGCCGTCAATGAGAAGTTCGGGTCCATGAAGACCTGTGCCTTTGGAATCGTAGGACTTGAGACGGCTGTCGGCCTTGCAATCACGAAGCTGGTGGAGCCGGGGATTCTGACACCGCTGGAGATGGCAAGAGCCATGAGCGCGGCGCCGGCAAAAGCATTTGACCTGATGGACCAGTACGGGGACGGGAAGATCGCGGAAGGCAATCCCGCAGACATCACGATCATCAATCCGTCCGAGGAGTGGATCGTCGACAGGAGAAAGTTCGCGTCCAAGGGAACGAATACGCCGTTTGACGGATGGAAGCTGAGAGGCCGGGTGAAATGGACGATCTGCGAGGGCGAGATTGTGTACCGGGATGAGAAGCAGAATGAAACCACCAGAAAGCATGGAGGAACATCGATATGATTGACCGGCTGATAGAAGCAATTCAGAAGACACATGCACCGATCTGCGTCGGGCTTGATCCGCAGATGAGTTTTATTCCGGAAGAGGTGAAGGAAAAGGCGTTCCGTCAATACGGGCATACAATGGAAGGCGCTGCCGAGGCGATCTGGCAGTTTAACAAGGCGATCGTCGACGCGGTCTATGATCTGATCCCCTCGGTGAAGCCTCAGATCGCGATGTACGAACAGTACGGCATCGAAGGACTGAAGGCCTTTGACAAAACGGTGCGGTACTGCCAGCAGAAGGGATTGATCGTCATCGGCGATGTGAAACGCGGTGACATCGGATCGACCTCTGCCGCGTATGCCGCGGCGCATCTCGGAACGGTGACCATCGGAGAACAGGAGCGCGCAGCATTTGGCGAGGACTTCTGTACGGTGAATCCGTATCTGGGCAGCGATGGCGTTCAGCCGTTCATCAAGGAATGTGCCGCCCACGGCAAGGGAATCTTCGTTCTGGTAAAGACATCGAACCCCTCCAGCGGAGAGTTCCAGGACCGTATGGTAGTCGGAGACGACGGTCAGACCTGCCCGCTGTACGAGCTGGTGGGGAAGAAGGTGGACGAGTGGGCAAGCGATCCCACACTGACAGGGAAGCACGGCTACAGCGCAGTCGGTGCCGTGGTGGGTGCGACCTATCCGGAGATGGGCGCTGCGCTGCGCAGGATTATGCCAAAGAGCTATATCCTTGTTCCTGGTTACGGGGCGCAGGGCGGAACGGGCAAGGATCTCGCACCGTTCTTTGACAAGGATGGACTGGGAGCGATCGTGAACTCCTCCCGCGGCATCATCGCCGCATATAAGAAAGCGCCGTACGCGGAGCGCTTCCAGGCTGCGTATGCTGATGCTGCGAGACAGGCCGTGCTTGACATGAAGAAGGACATCGAGGAGAGTATCTAACCCAATCTACAGGACGGTTATCATGAAAAAATACAGAGAAACCGCGCGGGTCCTTGAGAATGTCCGGATCGGAACGGACATCTTCAGCCTGCGGCTTGAGACAGAAAAGATAGCAGCTGCCGCAAAACCCGGCCAGTTTGTGACGGTCTACACGAAGGACAATGCGCGCCTTCTGCCGCGCCCGATCTCTGTCTGTGAAGCGGATGGAGAAAGGGGCATCCTGCGCCTGGTCTTCCGGATTGCGGGAGAGGGGACCAGAGATTTTTCAAGGCTGGAGGAAGGAAGCAGCGTGGAGATCGTCGGACCGCTCGGAAATGGATTTCCGATGCCGTCGGAAGCATTGTGCACGAAAGCGCAGGCAGCCAACAGGCCTTTGAGGGCAGCGGTGATCGGAGGCGGAATCGGGATTCCGCCGATGCTCGCGCTTGCGCAGCAGCTGATGAGAGCAGAAGTCGATGTGACAGCTGTTCTGGGCTACCGCGATGAGCTCTTCCTGCTGGAGGACTTTCCATGCGGGAGCGCTGTTGCCACGGAGGATGGCAGCTTCGGGACGAAAGGAAATGTCCTCGATGCGATCCGTGCGCAGTCTGTTGCGGCGGATGTGATCTATGCCTGCGGGCCGGCCCCGATGCTTCGCGCACTGAAGCAGTATGCGGACGGGCATGACATCGAGTGCTGGCTGTCAATGGAAGAGAAGATGGCCTGCGGAATCGGTGCCTGTCTGAGCTGCGTCTGCAGATCGACAGAGGTAGATGCACATTCTCAGGTAAAGAATAAGAGAGTCTGTACCGAAGGACCGGTTTTCAGATCGACAGAGATCGAATTGGGGAATTGAGATGACACACAAACTGAGCGTGGATCTGTGCGGAATAAAACTGAAGAATCCGGTCATGACGGCATCCGGAACATTTGGATCGGGACAGGAATTCTCGGAATTCTTTGACCTGAACCGGCTTGGAGCCGTGGTAACCAAAGGCGTATCCTCCGTTCCGTGGGAAGGCAATCCGACGCCCAGGATCTGTGAGACCCCGTCCGGCATGCTGAATGCCATCGGACTGCAGAATCCGGGCTTTGAAGTCTTTGCAAAACGCGATCTGGCATATCTGGAGGAAACCCTTACGCCGGACAAAGAGAGCGATTGCGGCAGCGCATCTTCCGGTGAGGAATCCGGAATCGGGACAAGGGTGATTGTAAATGTCTGCGGCCATTCGGAGGACGAGTACCTCGATTGTGTGCGGAAGCTTGCCTCACAGGACAGGACGGACCTCCTTGAGATCAATATCTCCTGTCCGAATGTCAGGGAAGGCGGAATTGCGTTCGGAACCAATCCGAAGGGAGTGGAGCATATCACCTCCGAGATCAAAAAGATCGCCCGCCAGCCGGTCATCATGAAGCTTAGTCCGAATGTAACGGATATCACGGAGATCGCAAGGGCTGCGGAAGCCGGAGGGGCAGACGCGCTGTCCATGATCAATACGATCACCGGGATGAAGATCGATGTGGAGAGAAGAGCATTTGCCCTGGCCAACCGGACGGGCGGTCTCAGCGGCCCCGCAATTCATCCGGTGGCGGTCCGCATGGTTTACCAGTGCGCCAAAGCCGTGAAGATTCCGATCATCGGCATGGGTGGCATCCGCACCGCGCAGGACGCTCTGGAGATGCTTATGGCAGGCGCGTGCGCTGTCTCGGTCGGGACGGCATCCTTCCACGATCAGAGGGCGGCGCTTTCCATCATAGACGGCATCCGCAGCTACCTGGAGCGGCATCAGATTCCGGATATCAAAGAGATCATCGG
>CADBZI010000003.1 GCA_902799015.1 uncultured Lachnospiraceae bacterium
ATGTGGCGGATATTTGTGTTTCCGTAAGCACCATCGTTCTGGTCTTCCTGGTGCTGTTCTACTATAAAGGAGACGTATAGTCGTGTAAAAAAGAGCTGTCAGCCATACGCAGTCAAAAGCGCTCAGCTGCAGCCGGAAAGAAGCTTATGTCAGATCTGAGTCAGAACAGGAATGAGACAATTCTTACAGCCATAATCCCGGAAGCGCTGGAGCACGAGCGCCTGGATACCGCATTGGGCGTCCTCTTTCCGGAAAGATCCCGTTCTTTCTGGCAAAACCGGATCGAAGAGGGGGATGTTGTAATAGATGGCGTCACCGTGACAAAGGCCGGGCGAAAAGGAAAAGCCGGACAGTCACTGACCGTCCGTGTTCCGGCAGCGCACGCTGCCCGGATTCTTCCGGAGCGGATTCCTCTGGATATTCTGTATGAGGACCAGGATCTGATCGTGATCAATAAGCCAAAGGGGATGGTCGTCCATCCGGCTCCGGGACATGATTCCGGCACTCTGGTGAATGCGTTGATGGAGCACTGCAAGGACTCTCTATCCGGGATCAACGGTGTGATGCGTCCGGGCATTGTGCACCGGATCGACCAGAATACAACAGGCTCCCTTGTCGCCGCAAAGAATGACAGGGCGCACGAGTGTCTGGCCGCGCAGTTTAAGGAGCACAGCATCACAAGATCCTACCGCGCCATCCTGCATGGGAATCTGCCGGAAGAGGAGATCACCATCGATGCGCCGATTGGCAGGCATCCCAAAGACCGTAAGAAGATGGCGGTTCTGAGTCCCGGCCAGGGGACCTCGCGCCGTGCGGTCACGCATGTGAAAGTGATCGAGCGTTTCGGGGCCTATACCTATGTGGAATGTGTTCTGGAAACGGGCAGAACCCATCAGATCCGTGTTCATATGGCTCACATCGGTCATCCCGTCCTGGGAGATGAAGTCTATGGCCCGAAACGATGCCCGTTTCACCTGGAGGGCCAGACATTGCATGCAATGGTTCTCGGCTTCGTCCATCCTTCCAGACAGGAATACATGGAATTCACGGCTCCGCTTCCTGACTACTTCATACGGCTTTTGGAGCTCCTGCGCCGGAAGAAGGAGAGTGGGAGCACATCCTGATCACGCTCAGATAGCTCAGCAGAGCAAGAACGCTTACCAATGCGATCAGCACAAGTGTCATGAGAACGTGATCCATCTTTGTCCCCAGGAATACCACCAGGACAACCAGCCCCATTGTTACAAGCATATTCGGGAGCAGATAGATGGTGACGGCAGATCCCTGCTTGATCACTTCTACCTCATTCTCCCAATCCAGACGCATATGCCTGATTCCGCATACACATCCCCATGCGGTCGAGAAGGCACACAATGCGATCCCAAGAATAACATAAAGAATCGTATGCAATGCCGGAGTCTTTGCAGAGATACACAGGCACAGAGTCGAGATTACCATGAACGGAACTGTCAGATACAGATTGAACAGCATCTTGCCCTGGTAGATCGTTTTTTTCTCAATCGGCAGGCTTTGCAGAATCCAGTAATTCTTCCCCTCCAGGGAAGGAGAGCAGGCTGTGGTCGCCATCATTCCGATCAAAAAGTAAAGCACAAACGGGATTGCAGGCTGAAGCATGAAGACATCAATCGGAGCTCCCTGTGTGACGATTGCGATAATCTTGTCAAAGCCGATCACAAGTGTGACGATCGAGAGCAGCGCTGCCAGAATCTCCCCCAGCGCCGCATTGGTCATATATACCGTAGATCCGGTCAGCCGCTTGAATTCCTTAAAAGCGATAGCCTGCTTCACACTGTGCTTCTTTTGCGTGGACATCCGGAACTTTCTCGACGCGGCGTGTGATTTCAGAGCGGAATTGATATTCCTGTAGGACCTTCCGACAAGGAAAAACACGAGGACAAACAGCACGGTGCTGACGCAGGCCAGAAGCAGGATCCCTGTCATGCTTCCCTTCGTAATCGCATCCGAAAACCATTTTGCAGGAAAATAGATTCCTGCTGACTGGTCGGAGATGTTCGATATCTTTCCGACAACCTCCTCCACCCGGTCATTTTTGAAGATCCCTTCCAGAATGAAGCGCAGGCAGAAGCAGAAGATGAGCAAGACGAAGGTAAGAATCGTCTGGATCAAATTGGTTTTTCTGAATCCGGCACTGAACCGCGCGAGTAAAAAGCCCAGGAACGCGGACAACAGCATGGGGATCAGCGGAAGGAATACGGAGAGAAGAATCCATACCGGATAGATATAGATCTTCGGCCTGGCATAGTATCCGTATCCGGCCATCATGGACAAAGAGATGCTGAGATACCAGGGCAGACTCTTGATATACATGTAAGCAAACTTGCATGCAGCCACAGTATGTGCCTCAAACGGAAGCGACATCAGCATATCATATTCCCTGAAGTTGAACAGGTATCCATTTGTCTTGAAAAATGTAAAGAAAAATGCAATCCCACTGATCACCAGCGCACACATCACCGGTGTGGAGCTGATCAGCCCGTAGGTTCCATATCCCACACACATCGCGATGCAGTACGCCATCAGCATGATGTACAGAAGGCCCGTACCGATCATGCCCCCGATGATCTTTCTTTTTTTCTTTTTGTCGGTGCAATACCGATAGATATTTCTCTGACTGGTAGACAGCAATAGCGTCTTCAGCAGGATAATGCCTTTCTTCTTATTCATGATCCGCCTCCAGGAAGGTCTCTTCCAGGGAATGTCCCTCCGTCAGTTCCTGCATGGTCCCGGCTTCGATGATTTTTCCATGCCGGATGATCGCAACCTTATTGCACAGCTTCTCCGCGACATCCAGTACATGCGTGGAAAAGAAAATCGCCGTTCCCTTCGCACACATTTCATGCATCATCTGTTTAAGAGTGAAGGTGGCTTTCGGGTCCAACCCGACAAACGGCTCATCGAGCACGAGAAGCTTCGGATCATGAATCAAAGCGGAAATGATCGCCACCTTCTGCTTCATGCCGTGAGAGTAGGAGCCGATCTGATCGCCCAGAGCGTCCGTGATCTCAAACAGGTCCGCATATTTCCGGATTCGTTCCTCGCGCTGTGCAGCACTGAGATCAAATACATCCGCCACAAAGTTCAGGTACTGGATTCCCGTCAGATTCTCGTACAGATCCGGATTGTCCGGGATGTAAGCAGTCACCCTCTTGCATGCCAGCGGTTCGTCCTTCACAGAATGTCCGTCGATGAAGATCTCGCCCTGTGTAAAATCCAGAACACCGACGACAGCACGGATTGTCGTTGACTTTCCTGCTCCATTGTGTCCGATAAAGCCATAAATGTCCCCGCTCATAACGCTCAGAGATACATCATCGGCAGCCTTTTTACCGCCGCCGTAGGATTTCGAATAGTGCCTGATCTCCAGCATTGCTGTTTCATTCATAGGATTCTCCATTCTGCCGTCTTGCTTTCGGCATTCATTTCTGTTAAAACATATCTCCAGGTTACAGAATCAATGACAGGATTGCCCCATCGGCCAATTCCTATCTATTCTATTATATGACAAAGGCCTTGTCATCCCCTTAAGAAATGTCGAAGACGGGAGCCTCATCCAGATGCTCTGAAACGTACTTTCCGTTCTTTTTTCTCTGACGGACACACTCTGTCAGCAGATACTCGATCTGCCCGTTCACCGAGCGGAAGTCGTCCTCTGCCCACGCTGCGATCGCATCATAAAGCTTCTCACTGAGCCTCAGCGGAATCTGTTTCTTTGCTGCCATATTTTCCTACCTGTTCTCTATAAAAATGATATGTTTTCTTTTCTCAGCCTCTTATCAGGTGTTTATCGCTCCTGCCTTTGGGAAGGCAGCAGGAGAGGAGTGGTCCGGTCGTGCCTCAGTACAAGGATCCGGAATTAATCACCGGCTGCGTGTCGTGATTGCCGCACAGAACCACAAGAAGATTGGAAACCATGGCTGCCTTCCGCTCATCATCCAGATCAACAATCTCCTCCGAGCTCAGTTTATCGAGTGCCATCTGCACCATGCCGACCGCACCATCGACAATCATCTTCCTCGCGTCAATGACTGCGGAAGCCTGCTGCCTCTGGAGCATGACTGCGGCAATCTCAGGCGCGTACGCAAGGTAGGTAATCCTGGCATCGAGAATCTCGAGGCCGGCCTGGCGGACCTTGCTTTGAATCTCCTCGCGGATTCTTCCAGCAACAACTTCCGTAGAGCCGCGCAAAGATCCGTCATCCGCCTGCCCGTCACCGGTCGTATCCACATTCGGTGCGATGTCATACGGGTAGATCTTGACGATGTTCCTCACAGCAGTATCACACTGCAAAGAGAGATATTCCTTATAATTGTCAACCGTAAACACAGCCTTGGCTGTGTCAACAACCTTCCACATGACGGCAACTCCGATCTCGACCGGATTGCCGAGAACATCATTCACCTTCTGCCTGGAATTATTCAGTGTCATAATCTTCAGAGAAATAACATTGCTTGTAAATGCAGGTTCCTGCTGATTGCTTGAGATCAGGCTGACAAGCGACTTGCTCTTGGCGCCTCCGTCCACATCGCCGCTTTGGCCGAGACGGGTTTTCTTCGCAGGGTTCACGCTGACCGAAAATGGATTAATCGCATAAAACCCGGGCCCTTTGAGCGTTCCCTTATAATCGCCGAACAGGGTAACAACAAGCGCTTCCTCCGGCTTCAGAACACGAAGGCCGAGCAGCGGAATCCACGCCACACACATGACAACAAGCGCGATTACCATGATTGCAAGATTCACAGCAATCCCATAGATGAATGCGACTATGGCGAGCAGTTCCAGCAAAATGCATCCAAGCAGAACCAGCATACCGTTCTTTCTGGTTGACAGAATCTTTTCTTCCATGACAAACCCCTTTCTTTTAAGCCATATATTCTGCTTACATATCGTTCTCTCACTGAAAAGCAAACACAACATCAAGCAGATCAGCAAGTCATTGTGATATCTTTTTGATATCATATTATATCAGGGCTGTCAATACATCCTTTCAATAAAACAGCAAAAGCTGAGTCATCCGGCGTAGTGACTCAGCTTATCTATGGATTCCTTTTTTCATTGGCGTGCCGCCGTCAGACTTGCTGCGGTTGCAGTGTGCAGAAGGTGCAGACCAGGCTCAGTCCTCACGCAGCCTTACCGCTCTGGCTGCACTGCGCCTGCGCTGGTCATCCATTGCCGCATAGTGCTTCTTCGTTGTGTTGACGTCCTTATGCCCGAGTACATCGGCAACAAGATAGATATCGCCGGTTTCCCTGTACAGCGCGGTGCCATAGGTACTGCGCAGCTTATGAGGCGTAATTTTCTTGCTTGTCGTGACCATCCTGGAATACTTTTTCACCATATTCTCAACGGCCTGAACGCCCATGCGCTTCCTCTGGGTGGAATAGAAGAGAGCGCGCTCATGGCCGGGAAGCGGCGTAATCGTCTCTCTGACCTCAAGATAGTCCAAAAGAGCTTTCTCCACCTCATCTCCGAAGTAGACAACTGATTCGGAGCCACCTTTGCGTATAATGTGTATTCCATTGTTCCTGAAATCCACATCATCAACGTCCAGACCGACACATTCACTGACACGGATCCCGGTTCCCAGAAGCAGCGTCACAATCGCCAGGTCACGAAGTTTTGTCTTTTCGTAATACAGTTTCTTCTGACCACTCAGCTGATCCCCACCATGTTCAATCAGATCCAGCAAAGCGGCTGTTTCCCCTTCATCCATACGGACAATCGTATGTTCGTGCAATTTGGGCATGTCAACCAGAAGCGTCGGATTGGTCCGGATCATTTCACGTTTATAATAGAACGCGTAAAAGCTCCGAAGCGCCGACATCTTGCGCTTCAGGCCGAATTCATTGTTTGTAAAGGAATTCTCCCTTGGAGCGCCCAGAAGAGACTCATTCACCTTGTAGACGCTCAGGAACGATTTATACTCATCAATATCCGTCGCGGTCAGATCATCCAGAACAGAGACATCCCACGTGCGGATATCACGATCCCGCAGGACAGGATTGTTCTCCTGAAGATACCGGAAAAACGTCCGGATATCGTACGCGTAAGAAAGACGCGTCCGTGACTCCTTGGACGCCTCCTGAGCCAGAAAATACTGTTTGGCAAACGGAGGAAAATCCTTCAGGATCTCACGGAGCTGAAGAATATTCTGTGTGTCACGTTCACTGTGATAAGAGTCAGCCATAGAAACCTCCATAAAACGACAAGATAGAACTTCAGGAAAGGCAATCTATTACAAAAACCTCGACCATGTTTTTTCAATAGATCTCCAGGATAACTGCGATAGACATAAATCCTCAGGGAGATCTGACAGGAGAGGTTTTTTGAATAGATTGCCTGCAGAATCTCAGCATTAAAAATATGTAACGGCAATCTATTACAAAAACCTCGACCATGTTTTTCCAATAGATCTCCAGGAAAGTTACAAGTACATAAATTCCCGGGGAGATCTATTGGAAAAACATGTGTTTTCTGTATAGATGTATATTGGTATCTTACTGCACTTTTCCGGAGGAATCAAGCTTTTTCAGTGCGTGGTTCCTGATTCACATGAAACACAATAACACCCGGGAGGATAAACATAAGCAGAATAACACCCGGGAGGCAATTCCTTCCGGGTGTTTTCTTATGCTGTCATTCAGTTACTGATCATATTATGGCGGAATCAAGTCATCCGCTTTATCAGCTGAAATAAATGGTATACTGTGCGGTGCCTGTCGCAGCTGCCGGGTCAACGGATACGCCGTCCTCCGGTGCAGCGGAATAATAGGTGATGGTCAGTGTCACCGGGCCGCTCTGAACCGGTGTGACTGTGACGACATCGCCTGCTCCGGCACTCACGCCGTAAGGAGCAGATCCGTCTGCTGCGGTGATCGCTACGCTTGCCATGCTCTGTCCGTCCGCAGTTACGGTTGCAAAAGTACTCATCCCGTCAGAGGGGAACAGAACACTTCCGGTGATTCCTTCTGTATAGGACTTATTCAGGCAGGAGCCGTTTACGCTGAAGCCTTTCTCACTCACGCCGTTTCCATTGTACGGATCATAGTTGTTGATCTGGATATCCAGCATCTGGTCTCCCATGGAGAACTGGGCGCTGAGCGTATAGGTATAGGATTCCCCTGCGACCGGAACATAGTCTGTCATAAGGCTGATATCATAAACATCCTTCGGTACCATGAGAATCTTCGTGGATCCGGCCGGAACATCCGGGGAATCCTGGCTGGTAAGAAGAACCAGATCCTGCGCGGAAGGATCGATGTTGAAAAGTGCCGCATCCGCTCCGCTGGAAGACGTTACATGAAGCGCTCCGCTGACAGGAGTCAGATTCTCATACGGAACAACCACCTCGACCGGAGAGACACCGGATGCGGGCTGACTGCCGTTCTCTGCATTGCTGCATACCCGGAAGGAAACGGTTCCGTTGAAGACATCATCTGCTGTGATTGAAACCGCATTCTGCGTATCCGCCACTGCCGCATCATCTGTGGGGTTCTCCACGTTCCCGTCCGTTACCTCGCCCGGGTTCTCTTCCATTCCATCACCAAAAAGATCGTCCGGGTTCTCATCAGGAGTATCAACTGTTCCATCTGCAAAAGGATCTATTGTATTCGCATCCGGATTCTCTACCGTATCTGCCGGAATTTCATTCGCAGGATCCGTGCTCTGTGCGGTATTCTGATCCGTGGTGTCGTCTCCGCCGATCGAGGCGAAATCTGTCGGTTCCGGAATTCCGGTATCATTCGTTACGTTCTGGTCTGCAGGAGCCTGCTGTTCCTGCTGTTCCTGCTGCTGCTGTTCAATCTTCTCATCCAGATCCGTCGATACCGAGAGATCAATCGTCGTCTGAGCTGTTGAAGAAGTAATCACAGAGCCATCCGAGGATGTTTCCGCCAGGGCACTTTCATCAGTCGTATTCAGAATGCTGTCCTGAGACAGAGCCTGATCTGCCGCGGAAAGAGCCTGCTGGTCCTGAGAGGCTGTGTCAGTCGGTGCAGCTGCCGGTTCCTCAGTCGGTGCGGCTGCCGGCTCCGCGGTTGGTGCAGCATTCTGCTCAATCTGCGTCGTGCTGGCTGTACTTGGCGTCTGTGTCTGTCCTTCCAGAGTCTTCTGAATCTGAGCAAGCGCATCCAGCGTATTGCTGTCATAGGTCTGCTGGGAAATGCTCACGGCAAGTTCCATCAGGGAGGCAACCTCAGCCTCTGTCAGGCCGTTATTGTTTGTAATATTCGTGGTGTTATTCGTTGTCGTATTCGTGGTATTGTTCGTGGTATTGTTCGTTGTGTAATTGTTCACAACGTCATTGACAATCTTGGTAATCTCTTCATAAGAGATCGAATTGTCCTCCTCGAGCGTTCCGTTGATCACCTGCATCTTGACATCATTGACAATCTGCTGAGCTTCCTGCTGTCCGATTGTCTGTCCAAGCTCATAGGTGGTTGCGAACTCCTGCACCGCTGCTTCCTTCTTCGCGGGTTCCAATGTGACACCGGAAAGATTCTCATAAGCCATCAAAGCGCCTGTCAGAGCACCTGTGCCGGAGACCTGGAACGGAGCCGCCGCCAGTACTTCACAGTTCGTGACGCCTGCGGTTGCAAGGTTGGAAGCGATCATATTCGAAGTGACATAGGTCAGATTCGCGGTTTTGACCTGAATACCGCCGGAAGTCATCGGTCTGATCAGTGCGCAGCTGATCGTCTTGTATCCGACAATATCACGGCTCATGTAGCCGCCGAGATGTCTCCACTCATCATCATTCGTAACAGTAATCGTTGTGTAGCTCTGCCCCGCCACATTAAAATAGCGAAGTATCATATTCTTCTGCTCTTCCGTCAGATCCGCGCCGACGGTAACAACCATCATGGAATCCGCCATTGCGGTCATGGGAATGGCAAATCCCATGGCTGACAGAATCAGGACTGCGCTGAGCAGTATGCCAAACACCCTTTTTTTCATAATGCTTTCCTCCTATTGTAGATAGAATCCTCAAACGACGGTGATTGCACTTCGTTTTCTGTATTATAACAATTTCAACACACGAAAACAATTCTGCAAACACGCTGCTTTTCTGTAGTGTTTCCTAAAAAAATCTTTCGTTCTGCCGGGAAAAAACCAAAGAAGGTTCCGAACAGATTTTCGAAACATGTGTTTGCATCCTGCAAAAAGCTGTGTTATACTCGTACAAAAGGATGCATCACATCACGATGCGCATCGGATCCTGTCAGAAAGGTGGGTTATTTTCATGGCATATGGAAAGATATCAAAAAAGCAGAAAGAGATTCTGGAATTTATCAAGAGCGAGATCCTGAACCGGGGATATCCTCCGGCCGTCCGGGAGATCTGTGAGGCTGTCAACCTGAAGTCCACCTCCTCTGTTCACTCTCATCTTGAGACGCTGGAAAAGAACGGTTATATCCGGAGAGATCCGACGAAGCCGCGCGCGATCGAGATCATCGATGATCAGTTCCAGCTTACGCGCCGTGAGATGGTGAATGTTCCGATTGTGGGAACCGTAGCTGCAGGGCAGCCGATTCTCGCAGAGGAAAACATCGAAAACTACTTTCCCGTTCCTGCCGAATACATGCCTGCCAATCAGTCCTTCTTCCTGAAGGTGAAGGGAGAAAGCATGATCCGTGCCGGTATCAATCCCGGAGATCTGGTTCTGGTGGAGCAGAAAAAAGATGTCCATAACGGGGATATCGTCGTCGCGCTGATTGAGGATTCCGCAACCGTTAAGACCTTCTATAAGGAGAAGGGACATATCCGCCTTCAGCCGGAGAACGAGACCATGGATCCGATTATTGTCGACAAGAATCTGGAGGTTCTCGGTAAAGTGTTCGGGGTATTCCGTTTTATGCGTTGATCATATTTATGTTTATATGATAATAAAGCAGGAGGGGCTTAATCATCCCCTCCTGCTTTGGTTTACCTATTCTTCAGATGGCAGGATATCCCTGACAGCATGCGTTATCTTGACTTCGGATCCGGCATCTTCGTGACCTTATCCCGTACGGGAGCGGCCGGTGCCTTTCTCATCTGCGGTCCTGCCAGGGACATTGCCAGCTTTGCCGCCGCTTCACTGCCCTGCTTTACGGCATCCGGGAAGATCTCCATAATCTTGTCCAGCAACGGTATCTGCAGCGCAATCTGGCATCCGGCCGGATTCAGAAGATATCCCTTTTCTCCGCTTGTAAGCGCGCCTTTCAGTCCTGCGAACGGCATCGTTATCACCTGGAACTGCTTCTTCTGCTGCTGAAGGAATCTCTGAAGCTCCATATTGTCGGCAAAGAGCGGACGATACCGGTCTCCGTTTTTCATGGTCAGCTCCACATACGCGAATTCCTTCTTCTGCATCTTCTCCGCGACAGATCCCGCACCGCTTTTCACCTGAACCGGGATCAGGAACCGGGAGCGTGCAAGGTTCACAAAGAATTCCTCCTGCAGATCATTCAGATCTTCCTTCTCCTGTACCGGAACCTGCCTGGAAACCTCCTGCATCATATAGATGCCCGTAAGCATCAGCTGAGGATTCTCAAGCGGTCTGAGCGCTTCCGGAATATTTGACATATCCTTGAAGGTGACAAACTGGTCGATCGGAATCGGACAGCTGGCACCATTCTGCGTAAACACAATCTCCGTAACGCCGATATGAAGCAGCGATCCGAAAAAGCCGGTGAACTGTTCCTTCTTGATCTGTACTCCCTGGAGCAGTATCTTTTTTCCGGCAAACCGCTCTCTGAATTCCTTCAGCCCCTCCTCGTCTGCAAAGACCCAGACCTGATCCGCATAGCTGACCGGATCACAGTACAAAAAAGGCATTCTGGTCGATGCACAGAAGCAGGCAAGAAATGAATCTCTCTGTAATACTTTTTTAATCAGAAACTTGTTATCTACAGCCATGATTGTTATTTTCCTTCCTCGATATCCTCAATAGAGACCGCTTTTCCGTCTCTCCAGATCCTTTCCAGATCGTAGAACAGTCTGTTCTGCGTATCAAAAATATGGATGACAAGATCGCCGTAATCCAGGAGGATCCAGTTCGCATTCTGGTATCCTTCCTTGTGCTTGATCTCAAATCCTGCGCGTCCCAGTACCTCGTCCACTTCATCCGCCATTGCCTGAATCTGGTTCCGGTTGCTGCCGGACGCAATGATGAAGTAATCCGCGAGCGTACTGATCTGCTCAATATCAATCATCGTGATATTCTCAGCCTTCTTATTCTCCAGCGCATGGTATGCAAGGCTCGCCATCTCTCTGGATCTGTTATACGTCATATCGCACTCTCCTCCCATAACGAAGTTCTGTTAATTGACTTACTATGTACGGATGCCGATTTTGTAATCTCGTTTACTTCGTCTTTCAGACTCGAAACCGAGAACAAAATCTGGCTCCTCCCATAACGAAGTTCTGTTAGTTGACTTAGTTTTTATGAAGTCAGTGAATGTCCTTTGTCCTCTGTCTCGAAAAACAGATTATGGTAATACCGGAACGCGCTGCGGCTCATCGGATCGATCTCTCCCTGACCGGAATCCAGATAATGCAGCGTATCCTCTAGAATTCTGCAAACGGTAAGATTCAGGTCGTGAAAGGCCAGCTTCCTGACCTCGGGAAGATTCTCCGCCTTGCAGCGTGCGGGTTCAATATAATCCGCAGTGAAAATAATCTTCTCCATCGTTGTCATGTTCGGGCGTCCCGTGGTATGCCACTGGATTGCGCTCAGAATCTCCGGATCCTTGATGCCGTACTTTTCTTCCGCCAGGCAGGCGCCCAATTTGGAATGCAGCAGATATGGTGCATCCAGCTCCACCTTCGTGATCTCAAGCCCTCTTTCTTTGCACATCCGTATCTTTTTATCATTCGGAATACACTTCGCGCAGTCATGCAAAAGGCCTGCCACCTGCGCTTTTTCAATGTCCGCTCCGTATCTCATCGCGAGGGCAGCAGCTGTAAACATTACGCCGAGCGTATGCTGATACCGTGCAGCATCCAGCTCTTTCCTGACTTTTTTCTGAAGTTTTATCAGATTATATTCCGCCATAGATATCCTTATCCAGAATGTACGTTAATACCTCATCAGGAAGATAATACCGGGTACTCCACCCCTCTGACAGCCATTCCCGTATGTTATGCGAAGAGATATCCAGATTCGGACTCTCCAGTTTTCTCACATCCGCACTGTATCTGATTCTTACGTGCTCAATCGCTCTTTCCAGATCGTCCGGATCCATGCTGTCTCTTACCGCGACAGTAAGAATACACTGTCTGCAGATCTCCTCAGGACCATTCCAGCTGTCGAAAGCCAGCAGGGAATCCGCCCCCATAATAAAATAGTAGTCTGTATCCGGATGATTCTCCCGCAGTCTGCGCAGCGTCTCTTTTGTATAGATATAGCCCTGCTCATGCATCTCCTCCAGGGAGAGTTCAAAATGAGGGTTCGATGCGATCGCCAGACGTACCATATCCACCCTCTGCTGATTGGTGGCGCCGTCCCTGTTTCGCTTATGTGGAGGATTGCCGGATGGCATGAACAGCACCTTTTCCAGGGAAAATTGCTGCCATGCGCTCTCTGCCAGAATCAGGTGGCCGATATGGATCGGATCAAACGTACCTCCCATGATCCCAACGGCATGTCGCATGGGATTCTTCATCTTAAGGACCTGTCCGGCCTGACGGAAGGCAGAATAATCTTCTTTTTTTCCTCACTGCCCTCACGATAGAGTACAAACTTTCTTCCGATCACCTGTACCAGCTCAGAGCGCGTGCGTTCCGCTGCAGTCTCCGCAATCTGGTGAAGATCATCAAGGCAGTTTTTCCCGATCCCGATCTTGACTAATTCACGGGCAGTGAGCGCTTCCTCAATCGATGCCGTATTCTCAGGAGTAATCCCTTCCTTCCCGATCTGAAGGATTGTGTCTTCCTTCGAAGCAAGGCTTTTGAGAAATGCTCTTTGTTTACTGGTCATAATATCCTCCGCTTTCTGAACCCGGCACCCGGCCTGTAGTCCGAAAGAATTCGCTACATGTTCAATCATTCTCTCCGAGAATAGCACAGTTATTGAAAATACGCAATCTGCAACTGAATGCCGGATATCCCCCGGAAGTCATTTATGACAGGGCGGTATGCCAAAGTGAGCCGGATGTCCGTCTCCAGGCCCATCTTAAGAGCCGCCACCTTCTGTTTTCCAAACTTCTCCTCCAGAGTAAGCAGAAATGCATCTGCATCCCCAAACCACACCGCTGTCATCTTGCAGCTTCCGTCCTCCACCAGCATCCTGATACAGTTCCGGTTCTTTCCCACTACGCTCAGCCTGAGGACACGAACCTTGCTGCATCCAAGCAGCGGAGCTCTCATTCCGGATCCGAACGGCTCGAGCTGTTCCAATTCCCTGACCAGTGATTCCCTGAGATAGGCAAAGGGAGGCACTGCATCCAGAAGAACTTTCTGGGTAAGGTCCTCCTGCGTCAAGGAGCAGTTCTCATTCAGCCTTTTTTGAAGCGGCTCAAAGGACGATCTTGGAATCGTCAGTCCGGCTGCCATCGGATGTCCCCCGAACCGCACAAACAGATCTGACACCTTGGACAGCTCATCATGCATATTATAGGCTTCTATGGATCTGCCGCTGCCCTTCAGGTGATCCGGATTCTCCGTATCCGTGAATACAATCACCGGCTGGTGGAGGGTTTCTTTTATTTTCGACGCAATGATTCCCGCAACAGATTCATGCGTTTCTTCCAGATAGAGAACCAGAACCCTGTCCCGTGCATCAGAAGCCTGCGCAATCTTCTCAAATGCGCATGCCAGTCCCTCTTCGGTCATCTCTTTGCGCCGCTCATTCAATAGATACAGACTTCTGGAAGCGGCATCCGCTTCCTCAGGATCCGTCTCCAGAAGAAGGCTGACAGCACGGGAAGCAGTATCCAGTCTTCCGGAAGCATTCAGACATGGCCCGATGGAAAATGCGATATGGCCTGCTGTAAGCTTTTTTCCCTCCAGATTGCAATTGCGGATCAATGCGCGCATGCCGATATTCTCGGTCTCCGGAAGCAGCTTCAGGCCATATTTGACAAGAATTCTGTTTTCACCGGTCAGCTTCATCAGATCCGTAACCGTTGCCGCCGCGGCAAAAGGAAGATTCGCCATGGTCATCGGGCAGGAGGAAACCGGAGGCAGATTATCCTTGTCATCTGCCCCGGCTCTCATATATCTGCATTCATACAGATACATCAGTTTCCAGGCGACCGAGGCACCGCACAGATTCTTGTTCGGATACCTGCATCCCGGCTTTTTCGGATCGACGATGACATCCGCTTCCGGCAGCAGATACTCCTTTTCACCTGACAGAAGAATCCGGAAATTCGGCTCATGATGATCTGTGAGAATCACCGTCATGCCAAGCTGCTTCGCGCAGGAGATCTCCGCATTCTGGGCGATTCCATTGTCGCATGTGATGATCGTGTTGATTCCGTCGTGATGCGCTTTTTCGACCAGCCGCATGCTCATGCCGAAGCCGTCCGCAAACCGGTCCGGAATGTCGTAGCTTACATCCGCTCCGGCCTGGCGCAGGGAAGCATACAGGATATACACGGAAAGAATTCCATCCGCGTCATAATCCCCGATAATGCGGATTTTCCTGTTCTGAAGAATGCATTCATGAAGCAGACGCGCAGCCTCCTCCAGCTGATCCATTGAGCGGGGATCCTCCAGATCCTCCAGTGTTCCATGCAGGAACTTTCTGATCTGATCCTCATCCCGAAGTCCTCTGTTCAGAAGAACCCTTGCAGTGATGGGGTCAACTCCGAATCGCTCCGCAATCTGTCTGTCTCCCCCTACCATCATCTGTTTCCAATTTTGCTGCGGCCAAAGCGGCATCTTCCGGATCCCTCCTGATACTTGAGTGAAAAAGGACTGCCGGCAGCTCCGACAGTCCCGTTCCTTTCAACAGCGCTTATTACTTCGCGTTCTTTTTCTTCTTTTTCTTACTTGCAGTGATCTTCTGTGCTTCCTTCGCCTGGGCGGCTGCTTTCTGTGCGGCCTGATCCCTCTTATCCTTTGCAAGGCGCAGGACATACCAGATCGGACCTGTCAGGCAGACGGAAGAGAAGGCACCGGCAACAATACCGACCATCAGCGGAAGCGCAAACTCACGGATGGAAGGTACACCAACGACATACAGGCAGGCAATTGTTGCGAAGGTCGTCAGGGATGTGTAGATCGAACGTGTCATGGTGGAGGTAATACTCATATCCACCAGATCTTCCAGAGAATCGAAGGACTTACGCTCTTTCAGATTCTCACGGACACGGTCGAAGATAACAATTGTGGCGTTGATTGAATAACCGACGATCGTCAGCATGGCTGCGATAAAGGTATTGCCGATGGAGATCCGGATGATCGCATAGGAAGCGAACACCAGCAGGACATCGTGGATCAGCGCAAGGACCGCGGCAGATGCGAATCTGACATCCGAGAAACGGAACCAGATGTAAACCAGCATGCAGACAACCGCGATGATAACCGCGATCACGGCATCTCTGCGCATCTCATTCGAGATCGTGGAACTGATGGTCTCATAGTTGATGGAAAGTGCATCATTTCCTTCATTGTCCTTGTAGGTCGCAATCTTGAATTCCTGATCCAGCGCATCTGTCAGCTGCTGTCTTTCCTCAACACTGAGCTGACGGGTCTTGAAGATGATCTCATTTCCTCCGGAGACCTTCTGGGACTGAATCTCCGCGCTTCCGATCACATCCGAGATCACAGGCTTGATCTTGCTGTCAATGTCCTCAATCGTATAGCTGTCCTCAAAGGTTACATCCGTTGCGGTACCACCGCGAAACTCCATGGAGAGATTCAGCGCGCCGCTGCCGTTCGCATGGTTGATCACGCAGAATACAGGACCGGATACCATGCAGATGATCGCAATGAGGAAAAGAACCTTTCTCTTCGATACAATGTGCAGTCTGTTGAACTTCAGTGCCTTTCCGAAGTACTTCTCATCCTGCATGCCCAGCGCGTAGCAGGCATTCACAAGGAGTCTGGAGATGACCAGGGCTGTAAACATGGACAGCACGATACCAAGTGCCAGAGACTGTGCGAAGCCCTTGACTGATCCGGTCGCCATCAGGTTCAGGACGAAGCAGGCAATCAGGGTGGTAACATTTCCGTCGATGATCGCGGAAAGTGCTTTTTTGAAACCGATATCGATGGCGGATCTGACAGACTTTCCGCTGGCAATCTCCTCGCGGATACGGGCATAGATAATGACGTTCGCGTCAACCGCCATACCGATTGACAGGATAACACCGGCAATTCCGGGGAGCGTCAGTGTCATGTCGAACGCGTTGATCGCAACCAGATCCAGCGCAGCATACAGAATCAGCGCGAAGCCGGCGATAATGCCGGGGACCTTATACGCGATGATCATGATCAGGATAACAATCGCAAGACCAATGATTCCGCCTCTCAGGGAAGTGCTCAGTGCCTTCTGGCCAAGCTGTGCACCCACCACATTGGAGCGGATCTCTTCCAGCTCCAGGGACAGAGAACCGATACGGATAAAAGAAGCAAGCTCCTGTGCGGACTCGATGGTAAAGGAACCGGAGATCACACACTTCCCGTCGGTAATCGCTTCCTTGACACGCGGGGCGCTGATCGTCTCACCGTCATATACGATGGAGATGTTGCTTCCCACATTCTCGCTGGTTGCCTTTGCGAAGGCCTCTGTACCTTCCTTGTCAAACTCCAGCTGAACAACATATTCCGTGTTGTTCATGTTGTCTCTCTGAGAAGCCGCCTCCGCGGAGGTAACATGCGTTCCGTCAAGGATCGTCGTACCGTCAGCCAGCTGGAACTCAAGAGAGCCGGGCTTTCCGAGATCTTCCAGGATCTCATCCGCATTTGACACACCCGGGATCTCAATATTGATCCGGTTGCTTCCTTCCTGATAAACGGAAGCCTCTGTCGAATAGCCGTCAACACGCTGCTGCAGCTTATAGACGGTGTCTGACATGTCTTCCGCGGACGGATTCGAATCAACCGCCTGATAGGTGATGGAAACACCACCCTCCAGATCGAGGCCAAGCTTGATGTTCTTCGCCGCGCCCGATCCGGTCGTACCCCAGCCGACAAATGCAGTGTAGATCAGGAGCACAAGTGCAATGGCAATCACCGCCAGGACGATCCCGGCATTTCTCTTTTTCATTGGTCAGTTCCTCTTTTCCTCTTTTCTTATTCAGCAAGAGCGGCCTTGATCATCAGCGCGCTCTCCACTCTCTTTCTCTCGAGCTCACACCCGATCTCATAGACGCTGTCGATGCGTCCATGGAAATTCCAGGAATTCGCCGCACAGCCGCCGCTGCAGTAATACCGTGCGAAGCAGTCAGCGCACTCCTTCTTCGAATAGACATTGCAGGACTTAAACGTCTTTACGATATCCTCGCGCTTCACGCCTTCGTCCACATTCCCGAGAAGAAATGCTTCATTCCCGACAAACTGATGGCACGGATACAGATCCCCCCACGGTGTCACCGCAAGATACTCCGTCCCGCTTCCGCACCCGCTGAGTCTCTTATAAACACATGGGCCGCCGGTCAGATCGATCATGAAATGGAAAAATGTAAATCCCCGTCCTTCCCTCTGTCTGCGAATCATCTCCAAGGCCAGAAGATCATACTGCTCTTTGATGACCGGAAGGTCTTCCGGACGGATCGCGTACGGCGCATCAGCAGGCGCAACCACCGGTTCAATGGAAATCTGGTCAAACCCAAGATCCGCGAAATGCAGCACATCCTTCGCAAAGTCCAGATTATAATGCGTGAAGGTTCCCCGGATATAATACTGCTTGCCAAGCTCTTTTCTCTGTCGGGCAAACTCCAGAAACTTCGGAACGATCAGGTCATAGCTGCCCTTCCCGTTCCTGGTCGGCCGCATCCTGTCATGGATCTCTTTCCTTCCATCCAGACTCAGGACAACATTGTCCATCTCAAGGTTGCAGAAGCGCATGACCTCTTCGTCAAGGAGAACACCGTTGGTGGTAAGGGTAAACCGGAAATGCTTGTCATGCGTTTTTTCCAGTTCCCGTCCATACGCGGTCAGCTTCCGCACAACCTCAAAATTCATCAGCGGTTCTCCGCCGAAAAAATCCACTTCGAGATTCCTGCGGCTGCCGGAATGCGCAACAAGAAAATCGAGCGCTTTCCTTCCCGTCTCATAGCTCATCAGAGCACGTCTGCCATGGTACTCTCCCTCACCCGCAAAGCAGTATCTGCAGGCCAGGTTGCAGTCATGTGCCACATGGAGACAGAGCGCCTTGACAACGGTGGGATGATTCTGAAAATCCCAGACAGCATCCCTGTAAATATCGCGCGTAAACAGCTGCCCCTCCTTCTGAAGGGTGCGCACCTCTTCCAGCGCCTCCTTCAGCTCCTCCTCGAGATAGCGCGATCTAAGCTGCGCACAGACAGCTTCATCCGGAAGAGAAGGATCCTCCTTCAGCTGGTCAATGACGTCCGCGACCAGCGCATCCACCACATGGACGCTCCCGCTGTCTGAATCCAATACAATATGATATCCGTTGTTTTGATACTGATGAACCAAAAGTGCCTCCTGCCAGGTATGTCATGTTCATAGAACAGGCTGCCGCAGGTGCTTTCTGCGACAGCCTGTCAATTCCCTATATCAGCTGTTTTCCACTTCAGAAAGACCTTATCTGCTCTTCTCGCAGGTCTGGTTTCCGACAGTGCAGCTGGTCTTGCACGCGGACTGGCAGGATGTCTGGCACTCACCGCATCCGCCCTTCTTCATGCTTTCCTGAAGAGATCTGGTGTTCAAAGTCTTAATATGCTTCATTGAAAGGTCTCCTTTGAAAGGTCTGTTTGATATTGTTTTTCAACTACCACGGCATTATAACATAGTGCCGTTTTCATTTCAACTCAGCTCTCCATCTCCTTCGCGCGTGCCGCGATCTCCTTCTCCTGGACATCAGCCGGCGCCTGCTCATAGCGGGCAAACTCATAAGCGAAGTCTCCGCTTCCGCCTGTCATGGAACGCAGCGTGGTGGAGTAGCCATACAGTTCACTCTGCGGAACATCCGCATCGATGATGGTATTTCCCTTGTGATCCGGATTCATGCCGAGCACACGTCCGCGCCTCTTGTTCAGGTCACCCATCACATCACCGGTGAACTTATCCGGCACTGTGACATGCAGGGAAACGATCGGCTCAAGCAGAACCGGGCTGGCTTCCATGAAGCCCTTCTTGAAGGCCATGTTCGCTGCGGTCTTGAACGCCTGCTCAGAGGAGTCGACCGGATGGTAGGATCCGTCATACAGAATTGCCTTGACACCGACAACCGGATAGCCTGCCATCGGACCGGCTGTAACGGAATCCGCGATTCCCTTCTCAACCGCCGGGAAGTAGTTCTTCGGGACAGCGCCGCCGACAACGATCTGCTCGAATACATACGGCGTATTCAGATCGCCTGACGGTTCAAACTTCATCTTGACATGTCCGTACTGGCCGTGTCCGCCGGACTGCTTCTTATACTTGGAATCGACATCGCTGTTCTTCCGGATGGTCTCACGGAACGCAACCGCCGGCTTGCTCAGCTCTGCTTCTACCTTATACTTGGACTGCAGCTTGCTGATGATGATGTCAAGGTGCTGATCGCCCATTCCATACAGAAGCGTCTGATGATTCCCCGCATCATTGACGGTCTTCATCGTAAGGTCTTCCTGTGCGATCTTTGCGAGCGCCTGCGCTACCTTATCCAGATCGCCCTTGTTCTTCGCCGCATACTTCTTATAGGTATACGGTGTGGAAACATCAAACTTCTCAAAGAGAATCGGAGAAGCCTTTGTGGAGATCGTGTCTCCGGTCGATGCGTCAAGCTTTGCGATCGCACCGATGTCTCCCGCGCGAAGCTCCGGAACCTCCTGCGGCTTATTTCCGCAGAATACATACAGCTTACCGGAACGGAACTCATCCTGGCTCTCGGTATCATAGAGCATATCATCCGGCTTCAGGACACCGGAAGCAACCTTGATCAGAGAGTATTTACCGATAAACGGGTCAACAATCGTCTTCCAGATAAAGGCACTCTTCGCGCCGTCCGGATTGTAATTCGCCTCATACGGCTTATCGTTCTTCACATCCTTGCCGGTGATGGTGCGGTCTGCAGGGCTCGGGAAATACCGGACCACATCATCCAGAAGAATATTGATTCCCTGAAGATTGGTGGAGGATCCGATCGTAACCGGGCACATGTCGCACTGGCAGACATTCTGCTTCAGCGCACTGAGGACTTCCTCCTGGGTAAACTCCTCGCCGCCGAAATACTTGTCCATGAACTCTTCACTGGTCTCCGCGACAGTCTCAAGCATCGCGTCGCGGCGCGCAGCGACATCGTCCTTCATATCGGCAGGCTCTTCGATCTCTGACTTCTTTTCCTTGTCGACATACTTGAAGGCCTTCTGGGAAACAACATCCACATAACCGACAAACTTCTCATTCTCACGGATCGGCAGATACAAAGGAGCGATCTTCGTTCCGTACAGCTCGGTCAGGGCGTCCACAACATTGACTGCGGAAGCGTTCTCGACATCCATGCCGGAGATGTAGAAGATTCTCGGAAGCTGATACTTTTCGCAAAGATCCCACGCCTTCTGGGTACCGACTTCCACGCCGCTCTTTCCATTGATGACGATGATGGCAGCATCCGCTGCTGCAGCCGCTTCTTCGGCCTCACCAACAAAATCAAAGTATCCCGGCGCGTCCAGAATATTAATCTTGACATCGCCGCGGATCACCGGGGCAACTGAGGTGCTGATTGAGAACTTTCTGTTCTGCTCCTCTTTATCATAATCACTGAGGGTATTCCCGTCGGCGACGTTTCCCAGCCTGGTCGTGATGCCGGACAGATAGGCCATCGCCTCAAGAAGGCTTGTCTTACCCGCTCCGCCGTGGCCAAGCAGCACAACATTACGGATCTTGTCAGTGTTGTAAACTTTCATCAGTATCATCCTCCATTCACGTAATTCGGACAAATGCCCATATGCGAATATTTTACATAAACAGTGTGTTGATTGCAAGACTTTTGTGACTTTTCGACGATGTGCTCTTGCACTTTCGACGTCCTTGTGGCATACTCTATGACGAATTGCACTTTAACAGGTGAAATGATTAAAGCAGCAACAGCACCCTGCGGGAGGATGGTATGACATACGGTTTTATCGGCCTTGGTCTGATCGGAGGATCTTTGGCAAAGAATCTGAAAAAAAATGAGCCTGCTTGCACGATTATGGCCTACACGCCTTCCGGTACAACCGCCGAAAATGCAAAAAAGCGCGGTCTGATCGACATCATCTGTCACAGCTGCCGGGATGCGCATTTTTCCGAATGTGATCTGATCTTCCTCTGCGCTCCAGCAGAAGAAAACATCAAGGTTCTTGCGGATCTGAAGAATGTGATCCGGAAGGAGTGCCTCCTGACAGATGTCGGATCTGTGAAGGCTCCGATTCATAGAGCTGTCGTCAATGCCGGACTGGCAGGGCAGTTCATCGGCGGACACCCTATGACAGGATCGGAGAAATCCGGCCTTGACAATGCGACCGATCACTTGTTTGAAAACGCCTACTACATCATTACGCCGACGGAGGAAGTCTCCCGGGAACGTGTCCGGCAATTCTCGGACTTTACCCTGTCCCTGAAAGCGCTTCCTCTGATTCTTGACGCGCAGGAACATGATTATATCACCGCGGCAATCAGTCACCTTCCCCATGTGATCGCAGCTTCCCTCGTGAACACCGTGCACGATCTGGACAGCAGCAAGGAATACATGCGGCATATTGCGGCAGGCGGTTTCCGCGACATCACGAGAATTGCTTCCTCCTCCCCCGCCATGTGGGAGTCGATCTGCGTGGAGAACAGTCAGAATATCACCAGGGTGATGGATGCCTTCCTGGAGCGGATGATCGAGGCAAGAGACCGCATCAGCAATCAGGACGGCGGTTTTGTCAGTCATATGTTCGAAAGGAGCCGCAATTACAGGGATTCCTTCAGCTTCTCTTCCCCTGGCCCGGTCAAGCGTTCCTTCCGGATCTACTGCGATGTCATCGATGAAAGCGGCGCCATCGCAACGGTTGCGACCATCCTGGCCGTCAATGCCATCTCCATCAAGAACATTTCCATTGTCCATAACCGGATGTATGAGCAGGGAGCGCTTGCGATCGAATTCTATGAAGAGGCGCCCATGCGCAAAGCGGTGGAGCTTCTGCGGCATCACCGGTATACCGTGGAAGAGAATGATTGAGGAGGAACGGTTATGAACAGAAGGATTCACAGCGCTTCGCACCTGAGAGGAGAGATCTCCGTTCCCGGAGATAAGTCCATTTCCCACAGAGCCATCATGCTCGGAGCGATTGCCGACGGAGACACGAAAATATCCAACTTTCTGGACAGCGCAGACTGTCTTTCGACAATCTCCTGCTTTGAAGCCATGGGAATCTCATTCGAGCAGGATCGGAAACAGAACACGGTCATTGTGCATGGCCAGGGCATGCACGGACTTACGGCGCCTTCCAAGGTCCTGTATACCGGGAATTCCGGTACGACAACACGTCTGATCTCCGGCATCCTTGCAGGGCAGGAATTCGGATCACTTCTCGACGGAGATGCTTCGATCCGGAAAAGGCCGATGAAGCGGATTATGGATCCGCTGCACAAGATGGGGGCAAAGATCCGCTCGGTCAGAGGCAATGATTGCGCCCCCCTGGAGATCTCTCCTTCTGTTCTTCACGCGGTTGATTATGTCTCTCCTGTGGCAAGCGCACAGGTAAAATCGTGTATCCTGCTCGCAGGTCTTTATGCCGACGGGTGCACAACCGTAACAGAGACGGCTCTGTCCCGCGATCACACAGAACGGATGCTGCGCGGTTTCGGCGCAGAAGTCACCTCGCAGAAAACGCTAAGCGGATGGCAGGCCGGCGTGACGCCGTGCAGCCGTCTGAATGCCTGCGATATTACGGTACCCGGGGATATCTCTTCCGCGGCTTACATGATCGCGGCAGCCTTGATTGTTCCCGGAAGCGAGGTTCTGATCCGGAATGTAGGAATCAACCCCACACGCTGCGGGATTCTCACTGCAGTAAGGCAGATGGGCGGACATGTGGAAATTCTGAACGAAAGATATGCGGGTACAGAGCCAGTCGCTGATCTTCTCGTGCGCACTTCTACTCTGCACGGCGTCTGCATAGAGGGAGAACAGATCCCGACGCTGATCGACGAGATCCCGATTCTGGCTGTTCTTGCTGCCTGCGCCGACGGCACGACAATCATTCGCGATGCCAAAGAGCTGAGGGTCAAGGAATCTGACCGCATTGAGACAACCTCAAAAGCACTTCGCGCTATGGGCGTCTGGGTTACGCCTACCCACGACGGCATGGTGATCGAAGGCGGAGCGCCCCTTCACGGCGCCGTCATCGAGAGCAGAAAAGACCACCGGATCGCAATGAGCATGGCAGTCTGCGCCCTTGCGGCCAGCGGTCCGACAACAATAAAAGATGCCGACTGTGTCGGCATCTCCTATCCGTCTTTCTATTCTGATCTGATGCAGCTTTCCCTCTAAGGAGCCATTACGCGGACTGATAAGGTCCCTGCTTCACATCCTTCATGGAGAAGGAAAGTCTGCCCATCTTATCCTTTCCGAGGCATACAACCGTGACACGGTCTCCCAGGGTCAGGACATCTTCCACACGGTTGATTCTATGCTTCGCGATCTTGGAAATGTGAACCATTCCCTCCTTGCCCGGAGCAAACTCGATAAATGCACCGAATTCCTTGATCGAGACAACGGTACCGGAAAGAATCTGGCCTTCCTCGAAATCTGTTGTGATAATCCGGATCATATCAATCGCAGCGTGGATCGCATCCAGATCCGTACCGCAGACATTGACGCTGCCGTCTTCATCGATATCGATCTTCGCGCCTGTGCGGGCAACGATCTCGTTGATGGTCTTTCCTCTCTGTCCGACGACATCACCGATCTTGGCCGGATCGATCTGGATCTGGACAATCTTCGGCGCGTACGGAGACAGCTCCTCACGCGGCTTTGCAATGCAGGGCGTCATAACCTCATTCAGGATATACTCTCTTGCCTGTTTTGTGCGGGCAATTGCCTCCTCCACGATCGGACGGGTCAGGCCATGGATCTTAATATCCATCTGGATCGCAGTGATTCCGTCATGCGTTCCGGCAACCTTGAAGTCCATATCGCCGAAGAAATCCTCAAGTCCCTGAATATCGGTCAGAACCAGATACTCGTCATCCGTATCTCCGGTGACCAGACCGCAGGAAATGCCCGCGACCGGCTTCTTGATCGGCACGCCTGCCGCCATCAGAGACATCGTGGAGGCGCAGATGGACGCCTGGGAGGTGGAACCGTTGGATTCGAAGGTCTCGGAGACCAGACGAATCGCGTACGGGAATTCTTCCTTGGACGGAATCATCGGACGAAGTGCTCTCTCCGCCAGTGCGCCATGACCGATCTCACGGCGTCCCGGTCCTCTGGACGGCTTGGTCTCTCCAACCGAATAGGACGGGAAGTTATACTGATGGATATACCGTTTCTCGGTGACATTATCGTCCAGGCCCTCGACTCTCTGTACTTCAGACAGAGGCGCAAGTGTCGTCACCGTGCAGATCTGTGTCTGTCCGCGGGTAAACATGGCACTTCCATGGACTCTCGGAATCAGATCAATCTCTGCTGCCAGAGGGCGGATCTCGTCAATCTTTCTGCCGTCCGGTCTCTTGTGATCCTTCAGGATCATCTTGCGGACTGTCTTCTTCTCATACTGGTACATCGCATCCGGAAGAACCGCAAGCCAATCCTCCTTGTCCGCCCATGCTTCTTCCACACGTTCGGTCAGAATACGGATGTTCTCCTCTCTTTGCTGCTTGACATCCGTGAAGACAGCCTTTTCCATCTCCTCGCCGGGCACAAGCTCCTTCAGCGCGGCGAAAACCTCTTCCGGAACAGCCGCTGACTCATACGCATGCTTCGGCTTGCCGACCTCGGCAACGATCTTGTTGATGAAATCGATAATGGTCAGATTGATCTCGTGGCACTTGTAGATCGCCTCGATCATCTTCTCTTCCTTTACTTCCTTCGCTCCGGCTTCAATCATGATGACCTTGGTGGAGGTGGAAGCAACGGTAAGCTGAAGATCGCCCTCATCCCACTGCTTCTGGGACGGATTTACGATGAATTCCCCGTCGATCAGTCCCATCTGCGTCATCGCGCAGGGGCCGTCAAACGGAATATCGGATACACAGGTGGCAATCGCGGAACCAAGCATGGCAACCAGCTCAGGTCTGCAATCCGGGTCGACGCTCATGACAAGATTGTTCAGCGTAACGTCATTGCGGTAATCCTTCGGGAACAGCGGACGCATCGGACGGTCAATGACACGGCAGGTAAGAACCGCATTCTCGCTTGCCTTTCCTTCTCTTTTGTTGAATCCGCCCGGCATCTTGCCGACCGCGTAATACTTCTCCTCAAACTCAACGGACAGCGGGAAGAAATCAATCCCATCACGCGGCTTCTCCGAAGCAGTCGCGGTGCTCAGAACCGTTGTGTCGCCATAGTGCATGAAAGCCGCACCGTTCGCCTGTGCCGCGACTCTTCCGATATCGACACTCAGCGTACGGCCGCCGATCTCCATGGAAAATGTTTTTCCTTTCTGCATGATTCTCCTTTTTACTCCTTTCGATGTGTGTCAGAAATAGGATCCTTTTCCCAGACACAGCCCATCTCCGAATCAACTGGAAAACCCACCTGGCCGCGTGCCAGATCAGCTTTACAGTTGCCTCGACAGATGTGCTGGTCCATTTTTGTTTCCTTCACAGCCAAAGCACCCGGCCCAGCAGTGGTCCGGGTGCTTATACTGCAAATTACTTACGAAGTCCGAGCTTAGCGATCAGAGCACGATATCCCTCGATATCATTCTTCTTGAGGTAATCCAGAAGTCCTCTTCTCTTACCGACCATCTTCAGAAGTCCTCTTCTGGAATGATGATCCTTCGGGTTCTCCTTCAGGTGCTCGGTGAGCTCTCTGATTCTCTCAGTCAGAACTGCGACCTGAACCTCCGGTGAACCGGTATCGCCGGGCTGTCTTCCATACTCTTCGATAATTGCTGTCTTCTTCTCTTTTGTAATCATGATTTGTTAACCTCCTGTTTGTAAAAACCGCCTGTCACGAAGAAGAGGCCGGAGAGTCCGTCTCCTGAGTGAAGGCTGTGAAACGATACCACCGAACTATAACATTATCAGCACACAGAGTCAACCCCGCGCAGCTTCTGCATCCTTTCCGATCTGCTCTTTCAGTGCTTCAAGGCTTGCAAACTTCTTCTCCGGGCGGATAAAACGCGTAAGCGCATGGCTGATCCGCTCTCCGTAGAGATCGGAATCAAAGTCAAAAAGCGTTGTCTCTGCCCTTCTTTCTCTTCCTCCCACAGTCGGCCGTATTCCAACATTCGTGAGTCCTTTTCTGACGATCTTTCCGGGAAGCATCGTAACGGAAGCATAGACGCCGTCCGGCGGAAGAATCTTTCCTTCCTCCGGAAGAATGTTCACGGTCGGGAATCCGATCCCGGTGCCGATATGACGCCCGTGCCGGACGATTCCCGTAATCGGATACGGTCTTCCCAGAAGCTTCGCTGCAAGCTCCATATCAGCCTTACGAAGTGCCTCGCGCACCCGTGTGGAGCTGACATCCGCACCGTCGAACCGTTCTTTCTCCAGAATCCTCGTCTGACAGCCGGCAGCTGCCCCAAGCTCTGCGAGCCCTTCGGCATTTCCCTCGCGGTGATGCCCGAAGGCGAAGTCAGGTCCGACAGCGGCATACACGGCATGCAAGGCGCCGAAAAGAACCGTCCGGGCAAATTCCGGTGCGCGCATCTTCATCAGGGATTCCGAAAAGGGACATTCCAGGAGGACATCGACCCCCATGGATTCCAGATACTCTGCCCTCTCTTCATGGCTGAGAATTGCCCCGTCCTTCATCTCGATCGCAAACACGATGCTGGTCAGTCCGGAAGCACCCGCCCGGGAGACAATATCCCGGATCAGTTTTTGATGCCCGATATGGATTCCGTCAAACTTCCCCAAAGTAACCGCACTTCCTGCCTCACCGCGGGAAAGCTCAGACGCTCTGTATTCTTCTATGGAATGAAATATCTTCAAGTTCAATTGCTCCGGAAATTCAGATTCTTTTCACAGAAGCATCCGGTATGGGCGGTAGAGGTTCCTCTGACTGTCAAACCGGTATACCGCGACAAAGGTTCCATCCATCGTACACAGACGGATCCGTTCGCTGTCCTGCCCGGAAGGAATCGCCAGTTCCTCCGGCGTCAGTGCATTTCCATTGAGGAGCTTCTTCTGTACCAAAGCAGAAGGTGCAGCCACCCTCGCACAGTCAGAAAAAAGATTCTCACAGGGTGTCACGAATTCCTGAACCCTGTTTTCTGAGGCCAGCGCTTCGATCCGGCCAAGAGGAATGGCATGCTCGATCGAAAACCCGCCCGCACTGACACGCTCAAGCGCCTGCATCGAACCGCCGCATCCAAGCTTCTGTCCGATGTCGTGGCAGAGCGTGCGGATATAGGTCCCCTTGGAACAGGTCACCAGAATCGTCACCTCGGGAAGATCGATGGACGTAATCCGGAGATTGGTTATGACAACCGGTACCTTGCTGCGGGCAATCTCTTTTCCCTCCCGGGCAAGCTCATACAGCCGTTTCCCGTTCACCTGCTTTGCGGAATACATCGGCGGAAGCTGGTCATAGCCCCCTTCGAACGACAGAACGGCATCTTCGATCTGCGCCTCACCGGGAAGCTCCTGATCCGATCTGGACAGTACCGTGCCGGTCATGTCCTGCGTATCCGTCACAACGCCCAGAAGAAGCACCGCACGGTAGGTTTTCTCATGATCCATGACAAGAGAAGACAGTCGCGTTGCAGAGCCCAAAAGGATCGGGAGAACGCCTGTCGCCTCAGGATCCAGGGTCCCGGCATGTCCAATCTTTTTCTGATGAAGAATTCCGCGAAGCTTCGCGACGACATCGTTGCTGGTGAAGCCGCGCTCCTTATAGACATTCAGGATTCCGTTCAGCATGTTTCCTTCCGCCTGCCTTCCGCCTGCGGCAGCTGCTTCTCAACCTGGCTGACGAGGCTGTCTATCACGTCGGAAAGACTGCCTTCCATGTTGCAGCCGGCAGCCCTCACATGGCCGCCTCCGGAAAAGTGCAGACCGATCCGGGCAACATCCACATGGCCGTTCGAGCGCATGCTTACCTTATATTCGTTCGGACTGATCTCGTAAAGGAACAGTGCCACTTCCACCCCTCTGGTCACGCGCAGCTGCTGGACAATCCCATCCAGGTCCTTTGTCCCGAGGTGATAGAACTCCAGATCCGACTGCCGCACGACACTGTAGATCAGCCTGCCGTCCATCATCAGGACACTGTCCATCAATGCCTTTCCGAGGATCTGGTTCTGATGATGGCTTTTCAGAAAGAATGTCTCATCGCAGATCTTCGGAAAATCAATCCCGGTATCCATCAGTATGCCGGCTACCGCCATCGTTCTCGAAGAAGTGCAGCTATAGCGGAACACACCGGAATCATGCACAATGCCCATGTACAAAGGCTCGGCGATCTGCTTCGTAATCCGGTCCTGGCCGATCAGAAGCGCGATCAGCTCGGATGTGGAGCTGGCGTCCGGCTGGATCTCATTGATCATGCCAAACCCCGAATTCGAGATATGATGATCGATCACAACCTGTTTTTTCGCAGCCTGAAAATACCCCAGGGACTGTCCGAGCCTCATAAGATCCGAGCAGTCCAGCGCAAAGAACACATCGTGCGCTTCCTCCTTCGGATAATCATGAATGATCTCCTCAGAGCAGCTGACAAACCGGAAGGATTCCGGATAATTGTCCTCCAGATAGACACGCGCGCGGATATGCGGATAGTAGGTCTTCAGAAACAGATAAAGCCCCATGCAGCTTCCGTAAGCATCTCCGTCCGGCTTGACATGACCGCAGATCCCCGCAGTGCTGACTCCGTCCAGAATAGAATCCAGACCAATCAATCCGTGTCTCCCCCTTCCAGCAAACCGGCTTTCTCTTCATCCGCAACATGCCGGCTCTCATCCATCGCAATCACTTCATCAATCCTCCGGGACATGCCGACGCCGTAAGCTATGGAATCGTCCGCAATAAACCGGATCTGAGGTGTGTTGCGCAGATTAACGGTCTGTGCAAGCTCTCTGCGGATATATCCTTCCGCCCTGGAAAGGCCTTCCACCGTTGTTTCCAGAGCCTCACCACTTCCGAGCACGGAAATGTAGGCCTTGCAGGTTTTCAGATCAGGAGCAACCTCCACCTTCGTGACACTGGTCATCGGATCAATTCTGGGATCCTTCAGCTCATGCATGATAATCTCCTGAAGCTGCTTGCGGACCTCTTCATTGATCCTGATATTTTTAATACTGTTTTTCCGCACCGTATCACCTCAATCTCTCAAGTCTGTCTTCTCAGCTGCGCGCCACTTCCACCATCTGATATACCTCAGCCTGATCTCCTTCCCGGATCTCACTGAAGCCGTCAAATACCAGACCGCACTCATAGCCGGCACGGACTTCCCTGACATCATCCTTAAACCGCTTGAGGGATGCGATTGCACCGTCAAAGACCTGTTTTCCGTCTCTTGTAATACGAGCCTTGGATCCTCTCTGAACCACGCCGTCCAGCACATAGGATCCGGCAATGTTGCCGACGCCGCTTGCCTTGAAGATCTGACGGATCTCAACATGGCCCGTTACCTTCTCCTCATAGATCGGCTCCAGCATGCCCTTCATGGCGTTCTCGACATCATTGATGGCGTCATAAATGACCTTATAGAGTCTGATGTCTACCCCTTCATGCTCCGCGGTAGACTTTGCCTGGGCATCCGGACGGACATTGAAGCCGATGATGATCGCATTCGACGCGCTCGCAAGGGTAACATCCGATTCATTGATGGCACCGACGGCAGAGTGAATAATCTTTACAATAACTTCGTCATTGGTAAGCTTCAGAAGACTCTGACGCAGCGCTTCCACCGACCCCTGTACATCCGCCTTGACGATCAGATTCAGATCCTTCAGCGTTCCTTCCTTGATCTGGTTAAACAGATCATCAAGAGAGGTTCTCTTGCGGGATTCTTCAATCATCTTTTCCTTGCCGACGGTAATAAAGGTAGCGGCAAAGTTCTTTGCTTCCTTCTCCGTCTCCGGTGAGGTAAAGATCTCACCGGCTCCCGGAACATCCGAGAAACCGATCACCTCGACCGGCATGGACGGTCCGGCCTCCTTGACTCTTCTGCCCTTATCGTCTGTCATGGCACGGACTTTACCGAAGCACGAGCCTGCGTCGATGGGATCTCCCACGTGCAGGGTACCCTTCTGGATCAGCAAAGAAGCCACCGGGCCGCGGCCCTTGTCAAGCTTCGCCTCAATTACCAGGCCTCTGGCGCGCCGGTTCGGATTCGACTTCAGTTCCATGACGTCTGCGGTAAGCAGAATCATCTCCAGAAGGTCATCGATGCCCTCGTGAGACTTCGCGGATACCGGAACCATCGTCGTGCTTCCGCCCCAGTCTTCGGCGATCAGCTCATACTCCGTCAGCTCCTGCTTAACGCGGTCGATATTAGCACTCGGCTTATCAATCTTGTTGATTGCGACAATGATCTCAATTCCCGCAGCCTTCGCGTGGTTGATTGCTTCCACGGTCTGCGGCATGACGCCGTCATCCGCCGCGACCACCAGAACAGCGATATCCGTTGAGTTCGCGCCTCTCATACGCATGGCGGTAAATGCTTCATGGCCCGGCGTATCCAGGAAGGTGATGGTTCTGTCATTATAGTGAATGACAGAAGCACCGATGTGCTGCGTAATTCCGCCGGATTCCCGGTCCGTGACATGGGTATCGCGGATCGCATCCAGCAGAGAAGTTTTACCGTGGTCGACATGTCCCATGACACAGACAACCGGCGGCCTGGAGACCATATCATCCTCATTCTCGTCTTCTTCCTTCAGAAGATCAGCGATCAGGTCCTTCTTCTCCTCATGCTCGCACAGGATCTCATATTCCACAGCGATCTCTTCCGCCTCCTCATACGTGAGGTCGGAATTCATCGTCACCATCTTTCCATCCATAAAGAGCTTCTTGATGATCGCCGACGCCTGAACCTTCATCTTGTCGGCCAGCTCTTTCAGGGTAACATGATCCGGAAGAACGATGGTCTTGATCTTCTCTTCCACTTTCACAGGCTCTGCCTTGACAGCCTGCTTATTCGGATCCTTGCGGCGGCGTCCGGTCTGGACACGGTCATTCGCATCAAACCGATTGTACTTTTCGTTACGATCCTTACCGTCTCTTCTTCCGCCTGCATTCTTTCCGCGGCCGGAAGCATTCTCGCGATTCTGATCAAAACGCCCCTTCGCAGAAGCATTTCTTCCCTGCGCGCCCCTCCCGGAACCGGCACCCGGCTTCGCGGAAACCGGTGCTGCTCCTTTCTGGGCGAAGCTTCCCGGCTGCGGTCTGCTCTGCGTCTGTGCGCCTCTGGAACGGTCCTGCTGATAGGGACGTCTTCCCTCCTGCGGCCTTCCTTCGGTACGCTGCGGATTCCGCTCCTGAGAAGAAGGCCGTCTTGTGCTCTGCCCTGCTGCAGGCGATGCTGCCTTCCGGACACCGGCACCCTTCGGAGCGCTCTGCTGCACCTGGCCAGCACCTTCTCTTCTCGCTCCCGCTGCAGGCTGTGCGGAGGATGTTCCTTTTACAGAAGCTACCGGCGGAGTGGGTGTGTTCACAGGAGTCTGGGCGCTCTTCTGAGGAGAAGCCATGACAGACGGATTCGGTGCCGCAGCCGGGGTCTGTCCCGCAGCCGGCGCAGCCTCCCTGGTCTGCCGTTCCACCCTCCTGGGCGCATTGGGCTGTCCATCCTGCATCCGGACCGGTCTTCCATTCGGATCAATCGGGCGGCCGGAAGCATCCACCGGGCGTCTTCTGACCGGTCCGCGGGCAGAATGGGTCACCGGGGCACTGCTTCGCTGCTGCGCCTGTTTCGTCGGCATTCTGGAGATCACTCCGCTGCGTGCGTTTTCACGGCGGAAGACAGCAACGAACTTCTTTTTCTTCGGCGCAGCTTCCTCGCCTTCAGGTGCCTTCGCAGTGTTTTCCTTTGCAGGATTCTCCTTCACTGTGCCTTCCTTTCGTGCGGAAAGCTTTTCCCGCACCTTTGCTGCAGCGCTTTCATCGATTCCGCTGGCTGGCTTGGCATCCGTAATTCCCATTCCTTCCAGAATGGCGATCACGTCGCCGGAAGACTTTCCCAGCTCCTTCGCAAGTTCATGTACTCTGATCTTTCCCAAATCAACTACCTCCGCGTACTGTACGCTTCCAACGCTTTCAGGATTGCTTTCGCAAATCCGTCATCCATCACTGCCAGGCTGGATCTCTCTGACCTGCCGATGCCATGTCCCAGCGCATCCTTTCCGGACAGCTCCAGGATATTCACCCGGTAAAACGTACACATATTCTGAAACTTCTTTTTCGTATTCTCTGAGGCATCCGCAGCAAGGATTACAAGCGCTGCCCTTTGCTCCTTCACAGCTTTTTCCGTCTGAAACTCGCCGGATGCAAGCTTTCCGGAACGCTGCGCAAGGCCGAGCAGGTTCAGGACCTTTTTTTCCTCATTCATTGCAATGCCTCTGTCTTCTCTCTGAGCAGCGTATAAACATCCTGTCCGACACTGCATTTTAATGTGCGCTCAAGGCCGTGTCTTTTGATCGCCGTCTCCAGACAGGAAACGGAGAAACACAGATATGCCCCTCTGCCGTTTCGCTTCCTCGTCTCATCAACCAGAACCTTTCCGTCCTGGCTGCGGATAATCCGGATCATGTCCCGGCGGTCCTTCATGGCGCCGCAGCCGGCACATCTGCGGATCACTGCTTTTCCTGCATGCGTCACGTTCCTTATCCTCATGTACAGGACAGGTTGCTTGTCCTGAAACAAAACTGTCCTGATTTACTCCTCATTCTGCTCGTTCTGCGGAGCATACGGTTCTTCATAGTAAGCCTCGCCGTCATCGGTGTAGGTACCTTCCTCGTCATAGGGCTGATCCGGATCATAGCCGTCTTCATAGTACCCTTCCTCGTACGGAGCTCCTTCCTCGTACGGGGCACCTTCCTCGTCATAGCCCTGTCCGTAGTATTCTTCCTGGAACTCATCGAGCTCACCGGATTCGATCGCCTGTGTCTCGGACTTAATATCAATCTTGAATCCGGTCAGTCTGGCGGTCAGTCTGGCATTCTGGCCTTCGCGGCCGATGGCAAGAGACAGCTGGTAATCCGGAACGACCACCTTTGCTTCCTTGTCTTCCTCATCGACGAGCACCGTGACAACCTTTGCCGGACTCAGCGCATTCTCGATAAAGTACGCCGGGTTCTCATTCCACTCGACGATATCGATCTTTTCACCGTTAAGCTCATCCACAACCATCGCGACGCGGTTTCCGTTCTGTCCGACACAGGCGCCTACCGCATCGACGTTCTCGGATCTTGAGCAGACAGCCATCTTTGAGCGGGAGCCTGCTTCACGCGCGATTGCCATGATGTCAACCGTACCGTCCGCAACCTCCGCGACCTCCTGCTCGAACAGGCATCTGACAAGATTCGGATGCTTGCGGGAGACAAGAATGCGGGGGCCTTTCGGCGTATTGTCTACATGAAGCACATAGACCTTGATCCGCTGGTTGGGATAATAATTTTCCCCGCGGATCATCTCGCTCTCATTCAGAATGCCATCAACTCTTCCGAGATTGATTGCAACATTGCGCCCGATAAATCTCTGAACGACACCTGTGACAACCTTGTTCTCTTTATCATAATAATCTGCAAACAGACTCTTTCTCTCCGCCTCACGGATCTGCTGAAGGATCACGTTCTTCGCGTTCTGGACAGCGATTCGGCCGAAAGCCCTGGAGTTGATGTCAACATTCACGGTATCTCCAAGCTCATACTTGCTGTCGATCATCTTTGCGTCCGCAAGACTGATCTGCGTCATGCTGTCTTCTACATTCTCGACCACTTCCTTGGCCAGAAAGATCCCAAAAGACTTCTTCTCCTGATCCATGGAAACGACGATGTTCGTCAGATCCTGGCGGTTAAAGTTATTCCTGCAAGCCTGCTCCAGCGATTTTGCGATCGCCTCCAGAAGCACCTCACTCTTGATGTTTTTTTCTTTCTCAAGGATTACGAGAGCGTCAAACAGTTCGTCGTTCATTTTCTTTTCCTTCTTCCTCCTGCGGTTCCTTTCTGTGTTACCAATCAAAGGCTTCTCTGACCAGAGCCAGTTCTTTCTTCTGAAATTCAAGTTCCCGGCCATCCGGCATAAGGATCGTTACGCAATCCTTCGTCCAAGCTTTCAGAACACCCCTCAGTTCTTTTTCATGTTCAAAGCTTTTATACAGCCTCAGTTCAATCTCTTTTCCCTCGTTTCGGATATAATCCTTCTCTTTTTTCAGCGGCCTTCCGAGACCCGGGGAAGAGACTTCAAGAACATAAGCTTCTTTGATAAAGTCTTCCTGATCCAGCAAAGCCTCCAGGGCCCGGCTGACGACTTCACAGTCATCAATGCTGATCCCACCCGGCTTGTCGATGTAGGACCGAAGATACCAGGTACTTCCCTCTTTTACGAATTCGACATCAACCAGCTCGAAGCCGTACTGCGCAAGGATCGGCGCAAGGAGTTCCTCTGTTCTTTTTTCGTATTCGCTTCGATTCATGAATCCCCCTCTGTACGACAGAAGAACGGGCTGCTCGCCCGTTCTTCCAGTCAACAGTTCTTTTCTTACGATGGCATATTAGCACCTGCAAACCGGAATTGCAAGAGAAAAATTCCATTTTCCGGCATCTGCATACAAAATTGGTTACATTGAGTCACACCCCAACCAGAACCTGCGGCATAACAGGACTCTTTCGCTACGAGTCTCCGCTTCGCTCCGGTCGGCGCAAAGCGAGCGTCCACTGGACGCTCTGCGCCCCCAAAAGTCTCCGCTCAAGAGTCCTGTGTATGCCTTGCATCTGGTCAGGGTGTGACTTGTAGTCAAAATTGCATAAGTGCATGCTTTACTTACGGATCTTTGTCCCCTTAGCGCCGCGCGAAGCAATGCGCAGCCGGTTCAGGGCAACACTTCTTCCGTTCACTTCCGCCTCTGTGGGCGCTCCGTCCTCCAGGTAATGGACCTGCACAACCTCGTCGTCCTTAGCGAGGCGGATGCCGATCACGCCCCGGGCATTCTTTTTCTGCAGTGGAATGTCCTCCTCCTGAATCCGAAGCGCCATGCATGTCTTCGTGATCATCACACATCCGGCCTGGAAATGCGCGGGATGCACGCTGATCAAGCGGTCATCTTCTTCCAGCTTTGTCGCCGCGACCGTAAGCTTGGCGACATCAAACTCGCTCCCTTCCACCATCTTGATGAATCCGTGCGCAGTCAGGAATATCAGATGCTGCGCCTTGATCTCTTCGAGATTCATGATCGAGAGTAAGGACTCGGATGCGGAGTCATAATTGCACAGGTTGTCAATCGGCGTTCCTTTATCACGGAATTTTCCGTGCGGAATCTTCTCCACCTTCAGAATATGTGCCTTTCCGATGTCCGTAAAGATGCACAGACGGGAATCGCTCATGCAGTGGATGACGAACCGGTTTTCTTCCTCTGCCGCATCCTTGTTTTTCTCATAGACTGCTTCGTCCACTGTGCGGGCATACCCGAAACGATCCATCAGAAGGACACACGGATAAGCCTCCGCCTTCCGCTCCTCGAGTACAATCTCTTCCTCTTCGCAGATCATCGTTCTGCGCTCGTTCGCGTAGTTTTTCCGGAATTCCTCCAGCTGCCGGACAATGACATCCGCCATGGAGCTGTAATTGTTCAGAATATCCGTGTAGCGTTCGATCTTTTTCTTCGTTTCCTCATACTCTGCCATCAGAGCATCGATCTCAAGTCCGATCAGCTTATACAGACGCATCTCCAGGATTGCGTTTGCCTGGGCCTCGGTAAAGCGAAGCTTCGCGGCGTCTGCCTTCGACTTCTTTGTCTTGAAGCGGATTCCATCCGTGTTGCCCGTCACCAGGCAGTTTCTCGCCATGCTGCGGTCTTTGGATCCCCGGAGAATCTCAATGATCAGATCGATCACGTCAACCGCCCGGATCAGGCCTTCCTGAATCTCCTTTTTCGCCAGCTCACCATCCAGCAGGTTCCGGTACTTCTTCGTCGCGATCTCAAACTGAAACTCAATGTGCGCCTCAAGTATATCGTGAAGGGAAAGGGTTTCCGGCTTCCCGTTGGAGACCGCGAGCATATTGACGCTGAAGGTATCCTCCAGCCGCGTTTTTTTGTAGAGCAGCTTCTTGATGTACTCCTCGTCCGCGCCTTTTCTCAGCTCCAGAACAATCCGGATGCCTTCCTTGGAGGATTGGTTGGAGATATCCGCGATATCGCTGCCAAGCTTGCTGTCCGCAAGCGCTGCCACATCGTTCAGGAACTTTCCGATTCCCGCCCCGATCATGGGATAGGGGATCTGGGTGATGACGATCCTTTTGCGTTCCGAACGGGGAACCTTCTCTACCTCTACCTTGCCGCGGATGCGGATTCTTCCTGTCCCCGTCGAATAGATCTGTTCCAGGTCCGAAGCATTGACCACGATGCCGCCTGTCGGAAAGTCCGGGCCCTTCACGTATTTCATCAGATCCTGATTGGTCAGGGAGCTGTCACGGATCAGCGCGATCAGTGCGTCAATCACCTCGCCGAGGTTATGCGGGGGAATCGCGGTCGTCATGCCGACTGCGATGCCTTCTGAGCCGTTGACCAGGAGATTCGGGATGCGGGCAGGGAGAACAGACGGCTCTTTCTCGGTTTCATCGAAGTTCGGGACAAATTCCACGACTTCCTTATCGAGGTCGCTGAGAAATGCCTCCTGCGTCAGCTTTGTGAGCCTCGCCTCGGTATAGCGCATGGCCGCGGCTCCGTCTCCTTCGATCGACCCGAAGTTGCCGTGTCCGTCTACCAAAGGCTGGCCCATCTTGAAGTCCTGCGCCATCACGACAAGCGCTCCGTAGATGGAGCTGTCCCCGTGCGGATGGTATTTACCCATGGTATCCCCGACGATTCTTGCACTCTTCCGGTAGGGCTTGTCCCATCGGATGCCCAGCTCATACATGTCATACAGGCATCTTCTCTGGACCGGCTTCAGTCCGTCACGCACGTCAGGCAGGGCTCTTGATACGATAACACTCATCGCATAGTCGATATACGACTTCTGCATGATTTCAGAGTATTCGGTTTGTATGAATTCATTTGACATTGTTCTGCAATCCTATCGATGTGATTCCTCAGATGTCAAGCGCAGCATCCTGCGCATGTTCATAGATGAAATCCTTGCGCGGGGGGACATCAGAGCCCATCAGCAGAGCGGTGATATCGCTGGCCGTGCGGCCGTCCTCGATCTCGACCCTCCGCATGGTGCGGGTTTCCGGGTTCAGAGTAGTCTCCCAGAGCTGATCCGGGTCCATCTCCCCCAGGCCTTTGTAGCGCTGCAGCGTGAAAGGTCCTTTGTGCTTTTTGCGGTATTTTGCCAGAGCATCATCATCATACAGATACTCCTCCGCCCCCCGGGACGGAATCGCTTTGTACAGCGGCGGCATCGCAATGTAAACATGTCCCTCGTAGATCAGATCGGGCATAAACCGGTAAAATAAAGTCAGAAGCAGTGTACAGATATGTGCTCCGTCCACGTCCGCATCCGCCATAATGATAATCTTGTCATAGCGCAGCTTCGTGATGTCAAAATCAAATCCGTACCCTTCGGAGAATCCGCAGCCAAAGGAGTTGATCATGGTCTTGATCTCGGCGTTTGCAAGAATCTTGTCGATCGAGGCTTTCTCCACGTTGAGGATCTTGCCGCGGATCGGCAGAATCGCCTGAAAGTTGCGGTCCCTGGCCGTCTTGGCGGAGCCTCCCGCGGAGTCTCCCTCTACAATAAAGATCTCACACTTTTTCGGATCCCTGCTCTCGCAGTTTGCGAGCTTCCCGTTTGAGTCAAAGGAATACTTCTGTCTGGTGAGCAGGTTGGTCTTGGCCTTCTCCTCTGTCTTGCGGATCTTTGCAGCCTTCTCCGCGCACCCGAGCACCTCCTTCAGCGCCTTCAGGTTCTTGTCGAAATACCGGGTGATCTCATCTCCCGTCACCTTGGCAACGGCTTTCGAGGCATCGGCGTTGTCCAGCTTCGTCTTGGTCTTTCCCTCGAAAGAGGGCTGCGGATGACGGATCGAGATCACGGCAGTCATGCCGTTTCTGATATCCGCACCGGTAAAGTTGGCATCCTTCTCTTTCAGGATTCCCAGCTCTCTCGCATAGGTATTCATCACTGTCGTAAAGGCAGTCTTGAAACCGGTCAGATGCGTGCCGCCCTCCGCGTTGAAGATATTGTTGCAGAACCCCATGACATTTTCATGGAACTCATTGACATACTGAACCGCGATCTCAACCAGGATCTGATCGCTTTCCCCTTTGATGTAGATCGGCTCGCAGACCGGCTCCTTACTCTTATTCAGATCCTTGATGAATCCGAGAATCCCGTCCGGCTCATGAAAGGTAACCTCCTGATCCCTGCCGTCCCTCAGATCCCGGAACACAATGGTCAGGTCAGGGTTCAGGTAGGCAGTTTCATGCAGACGGTTCTGAATGTCTCCCGACGAAAACCGCGTCGTCTGTGTAAAGATACTTTCATCCGGCAGAAATGAAATCGTGGTTCCGGTTTCCCTTGTTTTCCCGATGACCGGAAGAAGGCCATTCTCCAGCTTCAGATCCGGCTTGCCCTTCTTATACCGGTCGTGATAGATCTTTCCCTCCAGTCTGACCTGGACATCCATCCATGCGGAAAGCGCATTTACCACAGAGGAGCCGACGCCGTGCAGTCCTCCGGAGGTGCGGTAAGCCCCCTCGTCAAACTTGCCGCCGGCGTGCAGCGTCGTAAAGACAACCCGCTCCGCGGATACGCCCTGTTTGTGCATACCGACCGGAATGCCTCTGCCATTATCGGAAACGGTCGCGCTTCCGTCCTCATTCAGTGTGACTGTGATCTGAGAGCAGTACCCCGCAAGATGTTCATCCACGGAGTTATCGACGATCTCATAGACCAGATGATTGAGTCCCTTTCGGGAGGTGCTCCCGATGTACATGCCGGGTCTCTTTCTGACGGCCTCGAGTCCCTCGAGGACCGTAATCGAGTCGGCGTTATAAGCTTTCTTCGGTGCCATTTACATTTCCTTTTCCACGATGTCGCTGCTGCTCTTATAGATGGAATACTCCGGGACCACGCCCCTGACACTGCTGAGCGGATAGATGTTGGTCCAGCGGCCGATCACCGTACCCGGATTCAGAACACTGTTGCAGCCGACTTCGACATGATCGCCGAGCATGGCGCCGAACTTGCGCAGCCCGGTCTCATAGCGCTTGTCGCCGTATTTTACCACAACGTTTTTGCGGTCCGCCTTGACATTCGAGGTGATCGCGCCGGCGCCCATATGCGCCTTCACGCCGAGGATGGAGTCACCGACATAATTGTAATGCGGTACCTCACAGTCTCTGAACAGGACGACATTCTTCAGCTCGGTGGAATTGCCCACTGTCGCGCCTTCGCCGACGATCGCGTTGCCGCGGACAAATGCGCACTGGCGCAGAGTTGCATTCTCACAGATGATGCAGGGTCCGGTGATGGATGCGGAAGGAGCGATCGTCGCGCTCTTCGCGATCCAGATGTTCTCGCCCTTGCATTCATAGATCTCCGGATCCAGGGTTGGTCCGAGCTTTTTGATAAAATCTCCGATCAGCGGAAGCGCCTCCCACGGGTATTTCAGTCCTTCAAAAAGAGCCCCGGCTATGGTTCCCGACATATCATACAGATTCTCAATCAGACACTGTTCCATCATGTTACCTCCTTCTCCATACAATATTCCTGTAATGATTGATTGATTTCCCGGCAGAATGAAATGCAAAGCATCCTTTCCGGCCGGCAGTTACTTCTTTTTTCTGGTCCGCGCGCGGCTGCCGCCCGCGGATTTACCCTTGTTACTGTAAAACTGCGCCGCATACCGGTACATCGGCACCAGAGCGCCTGCGTTCGAAGCGCTTTTTACCTGATTGGTAAACTTCGCGACGTAGGAAGAGAGCTTATCCATGTATTCCCGGGAAGTGACCGTGCCCTCCACGACATAGTTCAGTCCCTTCTCCCAGCTTGCGGTAAAGGCAGGACTGAGCATGGCACTGATGCTGCAGCGCACCACATCACAGATCATCTCGCCCAGCAAGGTCGGTGTCAGAATCTGCGTCTTCTTATTCAGAGAGATATACTGATTCTTCTCCAGCTTTTTCAGGATCTCCGCCCTGGTCGCGCTTGTCCCGATTCCGCAGGTTTTGATCTGCTCTCTCAGTTCTTCGTCCTCAATCAGCTGGCCGGCATTTTCCATCGCCAGAATGATGGAGCCGGAATTATAGCGCTTGGGCGGGGTGGTCTTTCCCTCCCGGATCTCAAAATGATCGATCCGGATCCTGTCTCCCTTTTTGATCTTTTCAAGCTTTTCGTAGAGTTCCGGATTCCCCTGAATCGGACCATCCTGACTGTCGGAAGTGCCTTCCGTTTGTGTTTTCTGATTCTGAGCGTCTTCCCGGTCTTTTGCCTCGTCCTTCTTCGGCGGTTTCATGACGGCAAGATACCCCTCTTCCTTCAGAACCCGGAAGGAAGCGAAAAACTGTTCCCGTTCATACGCGATGGTCAGGTTGATCTTGCGATATTGCGCAGGCGGATAAAATATGCCAAGGAAGCGCTTCACGATCTGGCAGTAAACGCCGTAGCTCAGAGAAGACAGACTCGCAGAAGCCTGTGTCTGCCCGGTCGGAATAATCGCATAGTGATCCGTGATCTGGGCATCATTGACATACCGGGTCTTCGTAAGCTTCTGCCAGGTTCCGCTGTTGAGCGCCTCCTGGGCAAATGCGCCTGCCGGGGCAAACTGGGTCAGTCCTTTCAGGTTTTTCCCGATTTCTTTGGCGATCGCCGTGGACAGTACCCTCGCATCCGTTCTCGGATAGGTGGTGAGCTTCTTCTCATACAGCTCCTGCGCGATATTCAATGTCTGATCCGGGCTGATCTTGAACATCCTGCTGCAATCATTCTGAAGCTCGGCAAGATTGTAAAGAAGCGGTGGATTCTTTTTCTCGATCTTTCGCGAAATCTCCAAAATCGTTGCTTCCCATGGCTGCGGATGCTGACAGAGGGTATCGATCAGCTGCCTGGCGTCGGCCTTTTCCTTGAATCCATTTTCTTTGTACAGCTTCGGACTTTGGAAATACAAAGATCCCTCGACTGCCTTCCATTCGGCCTGGATGGAACCATCCTCCTCCCCTGTTACGGCAAAGACCCGGTAGAACAGGGTCTCCTGAAACTGCCGGATCTCCCGTTCCCGGGATACAATCATCCCGAGGACACAGGTCATGACACGGCCTACCGATATGACGCAGTAGCGCTCTCCGAGAAAAGAAGCCATGGAATTGCCATAGCGCAGCGTCAAAGCTCTGGAGAAATTAATCCCCATGAGATAGTCTTCCTTTGCCCTCAGATAAGCTGCGTCAGACAGCGTATCATAAGCAGAGAGTTCTTTTGCTTCGCTGATTCCTCTGCGGATCTCCTCGTCTGTCTGGGAATCGATCCAGACACGGCGCTCTTCCTTGCCTTTTACGCCTGCTTCCTGACGCACGAGGCGGTAGATGTATTCTCCTTCCCGCCCGGAGTCGGTGCAGACATAGATCCGGTCGATGTCCTCACGGTTCAGAAGCGACTTCACAATGGCAAACTGTTTCGCCGAGGACCGGATCACCTCATAGCGGAACTGATCCGGAAGAAAAGGAAGGGTGTCAAAGCTCCATTTTTTATACTTGTCATCGTATGCGTCGGGGTAGCTCATGGTGATCAGATGACCGACACACCAGGTGATGACATGATGTTCCGATTCCTGGTAACCATCATGCCTTTTCATAGTATCGCCGAGTGCCGCGGCAAAAGCCTGGGCGACACTCGGTTTCTCAGCAATAAATAATTGTTTTCCCATATGGTATTCCGGGTACTCTCTCCTGCCGGCAGATCTGCCGGAGTCGGAATCACTCTCCTGATTCCTTCCGGGTCGGCTGTCTTTTTTGCCGCTGCCTTACTTTTTCTGAATATACCCCATCGAAACGAGTGTTTCCGCACACAGAACCGCACCCCCCGCGGCTCCTCTGAGGGTATTGTGGGAGAGACCGATGAACTTCCAGTCATACACGGTATCCTTGCGCAGACGGCCGATGGACACGCCCATTCCTCCCTCATAGTCCACATCAAGGCTGACCTGGGGACGGTTGCAGTCCTCACAGTACTGAATAAACTGCTTCGGCGCGCTCGGAAGTGCCTTCTCCTGCGGATAGCCGCGGTAAGAGACCAGCTTCTCAATCAGCTCTTCCTTCGTGGCTTCCTTTCTGAACTTCACGAATACGGAAGCGGTATGCCCGTTCAGAACAGGAACGCGGACACACTGGCAGGTGATAAGAGGAAGCTTCGCCGGAACGATTCTGCCGCCTTCAACGCTTCCGAAGACCTTAAGCGGTTCCTTCTCGCTCTTCTCCTCCTCGCCCCCAATGTAGGGGATCACATTTCCGTTCATCTCCGGCCAGTCGGCAAAGGTCTTTCCCGCGCCGGAGATTGCCTGATAGGTGCTGGCGACGACCTCATAGGGCTCATATTCCTTCCATGCGGCCAGAGCCGGAGTGTAGGACTGGATCGAACAGTTTGGCTTCACACAGATAAAACCACGCTGCGTTCCCAGCCTCTTCTTCTGATCCGCAATCACATCAAAATGTCCGGGGTTGATCTCCGGAATCACCATCGGAACGTCCTCGGTCCAGCGGTGAGCACTGTTGTTGGAGACAACCGGAGTCTCCGTCTTCGCGAAAGCCTCCTCGAAGGAACGGATCTCTTCCTTGGACATATCAACGGCAGAGAACACCATATCCACATCCGACGCGATCCGGTCTACATCATTGACATTCCGGACCACCATGTTTTTGACCCGGTCCGGCATGGCTGTGGTCATCTTCCATCTTCCGCCGGCTGCCTCTTCATAGGTCTTTCCCTCTGAACGGGGGCTTGCCGCCAGGGCCTCGATCTCAAACCAGGGATGCTCCGCAAGAAGCGTCACAAACCGCTGTCCGACCATACCGGTTGCTCCAAGAACTCCTACTCTCAGTTTTTCCATTGCGCAATCTCCCTTACTGACTGATTTTCCGATTTCCCAAAAGAGTAAAACGATTCGTCTTCGCTGTCAAGTGGTGGTATTCCGGGGATGCCGAATCCGCGCAAATGAATTATACTGTGCTATAAGAGAATAAGAGAAAGAGAAAGGAACCTTCTGTCATGCTCGAAGAACTCAGCCAATCCATCGAACTGTCTCCTCTGAATCAGGAGAAGATCCTTCGGATGCTGCGCATGCCCCGTCAGGCGGATGCCGGGCCGCAGGATCCGGTATTCGATGCACAGCTGGCGAAGCAGGTCGGGCTGTGTGAGGCTGAGGTAAGACGCTGCGCGCATCCCAGAGCGGTTCTGCGGATCCTCCCGGTCGGCGAGCTCGGGCCCCTTCTGGAGGGAAATGACATCCAGCGGCTGCTTGCAGACTGTGAGGAAGCTGTTCTGATGGCTGTCACACTCGGCGCAGAGCTGGAAAAAAGGCTGATGCAGGAAGAGGTTACCAATCTGTCCAATGCCTATGTGATGGACCTATGTGCTTCCCAGGCAGTGGAGGAGGCGGCAGACCGTCTGGAAGGCAGGCTGCGGGAGAGAATCCGGGCAGAACAAAAATACCTGACGAATCGCTTCTCTCCCGGATACGGAGATTATCCGCTCCGTGTGCAGAGACCTCTGCTGGATTATCTGAACGCCGGACGGGCGGTCGGTCTGACGCTTACTCCGACAGGCCTGATGGTTCCGAGAAAGTCCATTACCGCTGTGATGGGGATCTCGAAGGCGCCCAAGCCTGAGGTCTACGGCAGCTGCAGGCATTGCCCGCTTATCACAAAATGCTCCTGGAAATCCTTCGGTGAGCGTTGTTATGAACAGCCAGTTATAAACATAGGTTTATAGATGAGAAAGGAACGGATCTATGAGGAATGATACCATCCTGCTTGTCGACGGTGCCATGGGAACCATGCTGCAGAAAGCCGGTCTGAAAAGCGGAGAAAAACCGGAAGTGTTCGGCATGCAGCATCCCGATGTGGTCAGAGACATTCATCGAAGCTATATCGAAGCCGGGAGCCGCGTCATCTATGCGAACACCTTCGGCGTAAACAGCCGCAAATACGCTGACGTTCCTTATTCCGTGCAGGACGTGATAGCGGCAAATATCGCTGTCGCGAAAGAAGCGGCCGGCGCATTTCCTGACAGGAATGTGAAAACCGCCCTGGATGTCGGCCCGATCGGGGAACTCCTGGAGCCGCTCGGAACCCTGTCCTTTGAGGAAGCCTTTGAATGTTTTCGTGAAGTTGTCTGCGCAGGAGCGAAAGCCGGCGCGGATCTGGTGGTCTTTGAGACCATGACCGACCTGAACGAGGTGCGCGCTGCGGTTCTTGCGGCAAAGGAGAATACCTCCCTCCCGGTCTGGGTGACCATGACCTTTGAAAAAAGCGGGAAGACCTTCGCCGGGACGGATCCCGAGGCCATGGCTCTGACGCTGGATGCCCTGGGCGTCGATGCAGTCGGGGTAAACTGCTCTCTGGGCCCGAAGGATCTGCTTCCTGTCGTAGAAGAGATCAGATCAAGGACTGCGCTTCCGATCATTGTAAAGCCGAATGCGGGACTGCCGGATCCTCGAAGCGGACGCTATGCCATGACGCCGGAGCGCTTCGCGGAGGAAATGTCCGTCTATCCGGACATGGGCATCCATATTATGGGCGGCTGCTGCGGAACCAGGCCTTCTTTTATAGAAGCGCTCCGCAGCATGTGGGAAAACAGAACCGCTTCCGGCAAGGAAGATTCGGCTCCTGTGAAAAACGGTATTTGTTCCGGTGGAAGGGTCGTCGATCTTGACGGAAAGGTCCATGTCATCGGAGAGCGCATCAACCCCACCGGGAAGAAGCGCTTTCAGCAGGCGCTGCGCGACCACGACATGAACTATATTATGAAATGCGCCATCGAGCAGGCGGATGCAGGCGCCGAGATTCTGGATATCAATGTGGGACTGCCGGGCATCGATGAGGCTGCCCTGATGCGGGATGTCGTCCGCGCGGTGCAAAGCGTCACGGATCTGCCGCTGCAGATTGATTCCACGAAACCGGAAGTCATCGAAGCCGGACTTCGGGCGGCAGTCGGACGCGCGATCGTGAACTCTGTCAATGCGGATGAGGAAACCTGTCGAAAGATCCTCCCTCTGGTCCGAAAATACGGTTCCTGTGTCATCGGCCTTGCCCTTCAGAAGTCTGGAATGCCGAAAACTGCCGAAGAACGCATTGAGAATGTGAAAACCATTCTTCAGTATACGGATGAATATGGGATTGCGCGCCGCGACGTCATCATCGACTGCCTGGCGCTGACTATCTCCGCGCAGCCGGAGCAGGCCATGGAAACCCTGCGTGCAGTTTCCTATGTCTCAAAAACCTTTGGCGTACACTGCACGCTTGGGGTCAGCAATATCTCCTTCGGTCTCCCGCTGAGAAAATATGTTACGGTCAGCTTTCTCACGCAGGCGATGTACTGCGGCACGGATCTTCCGATCGTCAATCCCAACCAGCTGGAGATCATGGACGCTGTTGCATCGTACCGTGCGCTCAGCGGGCAGGATGAATCCTGCAGTGCCTACATCGAAAGATTCTCCGCCCGCGCCCAACTTCCCGCCCCCGAAGCTGTCTCCTCTTTTACCGCAAAGAATGTTTCCGGAGCGGCAGCCGCGCAAAGCGTTTCCGGAATAGGATCCGCATCTGGTCTGGATGCCGGCTCTGCCCTCCATCAGGCCATTCTCCGCGGACTGCCCGATGAAGTCCGCCTGCAGACGCAGACGCTCCTTCAAAGCAAAACCGCGATGGAGATCATCGAAGAGCACCTGATTCCGGCGCTGGATGAGGTCGGAGAAAGGTATGAACAGCAGAAGCTGTTTCTTCCGCAGCTGATCAATGCCGCGAACGCTGCCTCTGCAGGATTTGATCTGATTAAGGAGATGCTGGCGCGAACAGACGGAGGAAGCGTCTCAAAAGGAAAGATCGTCCTCGCGACCGTGGAAGGAGACATCCACGATATCGGAAAGAATATCGTCAAGGTGGTTCTGGAGAATTACGGATATACCGTCATTGATCTCGGACGTGATGTTCCTCCGGAAAAGGTGCTGGACGCGGCAGTGCAGCACGAAGTCAGGCTCGTAGGCCTTTCCGCCCTGATGACAACCACACTTCCGTCCATGGAAAAAACCATTGCACTGCTTAGAGAAGCCGGGTGCAAGGCGAAGGTCGTCGTTGGCGGTGCAGTCGTTACCGCACAGTACGCAAAAGAGATCGGTGCCGATTTCTATGCGAAGGACGCAAAGGAAACCGTCGACGCGGCAAGGGCGGTATACGGAGTTTCCGGTCATTGATGAGGTGTTTTCTTCGATGATTGCGTCCGGGCAGAAATATGTCCGGACGCATGACAGCTTTAAGAATGCTGTTCTGCCAGATATGCCTCGGCTTCCTTCACTGCCTGCTCCATGGCCTGAGGGCCCGGAGCACCGGCGGTCAGCCGCTTCTCCACACAGGTCTTCAGGGAGATCGCGTCATAGATGTCTTCCTCAAACCGGTCTGAGCAGGACCGGAACTCTTCCAGGGACAGATCATCCAGTGCACAGTCCTTTTCGATGCAAAGAAGCACCAGTTCCCCGGAAATCCTGTGCGCATCCCGAAACGGGATCCCTTTCCCCACAAGATAGTCCGCCACATCGGTTGCGTTGATGAACCCCTTTCTGGCAGATTCGGCCATCACATCTTTTCTGATCCGCATGGTCTCCACACAGCCGTCAAAGAGCCGGATATTGTTCTTCAGGGTATCGATCGCGTCAAAGGACAGCTCCTTATCCTCCTGCATATCCTTGTTGTAGGCAAGCGGAATTCCCTTCATGGTTGTCAGGATCGCCGTCAGGGCACCGTACACGCGCCCGGTCTTCCCGCGCACCAGCTCCGCGATATCCGGATTCTTCTTCTGTGGCATGATGCTCGATCCGGTGGAATAGGCGTCATCCAGTTCAATAAACCGGTATTCATTGCTGTTCCACAGAATCATTTCCTCCGCAAACCGGCTCAGATGCATCTGGCAGATCGACAGTGCACCAAGGAACTCGATCAGATAATCCCGGTCGGAAACCCCATCCATCGAATTGCGGGTCGGACGGATGAACCCCAGTTCCTTTGCCGAAAACTCCCGATCCAGCGGGTAGGTCGTTCCGGCCAGGGCGCCGCTTCCCAGCGGGCAGGTATCCATTCGATCCAGAATCGAGCCCAGGCGTTCCCGGTCTCTGCGGAACATCTCAAAGTACGCGCCGAAATGATGCGCCAGCGTCACGGGCTGCGCCTTCTGCAGATGCGTAAAGCCCGGCATATAGGTGTGAGTATGTTCCTTCATGATCTTCAGGAGCGTCCCGAGAAAATGCTTCAGAAGACCGTCCGTCTCACCGATCTCGTCGCGCACATACAGCTTCATGTCCAGCGCGACCTGATCGTTGCGGCTTCTTCCAGTATGCAGCTTCTTTCCGGTATCCCCGATCCGGTCAATCAGATGTGCCTCCACAAAGCTGTGAATGTCCTCATACTGAGAGGAAAACTCCAGTCTTCCCTCTTCCAGGTCCGCCTTGATGCTGCCCAGTCCCTCTATGATCTTCTCCGCTTCCTCATCGGTAATGATTCCCTGCTTCCCAAGCATGGCAGCATGGACGACACTTCCCCGGATGTCCTGCTCATACAATCTCTTATCAAACGGAAGCGAATCATTAAACTGCTTCACCAGCTCGTCTGTTTCCTTTGTAAACCTGCCGCCCCAAAGCTGCGCCATATCTGTGGTACCCCCTCTGCTTCGTGATACTGTCTCATTCTTCACAGCCTGACGGCTGATCATTTTTCTATGTTTGTTTTATTCTGAATGATCTTTGGTGTATGTCCTGTGCTCAATCGGATTCCATCTGCGCTCTGGTTCTCTTCTCTCTCTCCCGCTCTGCCTTCGAGAACACGCATCCGCAGTAATCCTGCCGGTACAGACCGTGCTCCTTCGAAAGCTCGATGGATCTGAGGTATCCGCCTCTTTTCTTGAAGTCCGACGGCAGATGCTTCACACCGTATTGAACCTCCAGCTCCCGGCCGATCTCGTTGATCTTCTCCGCATTCTTCAAAGGGCTGATCGTCAGCGTCGTTGTAAAATAATCATATCCGCCCTTTGCGGCGAGCAAAGCCGCTTCTTCCATGCGCAGACGGTAGCAGGCAAAGCACCGCTCCCCGCCCTCCCGGATATGCTCCAGGCCCCGCACAGTCTCATAAAACCGCTCCGGATCATATTTTCCGGCGACAAAAGCAATCTCATACTTCGGATGCATCTCGCGGATCAGCCGTTTGAGTTCTTCTTCCCGGTACCGGTACTCCTCCTGAGGCGCAATGTTCGGATTGTAGAAGAAATCCGTGATCACAAAGTAATCGGAAAGATACTCCAGCACATAACTCGAGCACGGCGCACAGCAGCTGTGCAGCAGCAGGCGCGGCGCTTTGGCCCTGGTTTTGGCTTCGTCCTGCCCGCTGCTGTTCGATGCAGTCTTCTGCTCCAATGTGTGAATGATCTCGTCCAGCGCACGCTGGTAATTTGGTTTATTTGGCATATTAGTGATAAATGATATCCTGCGGAAATGGCAGAAAATGGCGATCAGCCTCAGACGATTCCGGTCGACCCGAATCCGCCTCTGGCCTGGTTCCCCAGTGTCTCAACCTCTTCAAAGGTAATCGCCGGCTGATGTTCGATGATCCGGAACTGGCAGATCCGGTCATTGACATGGATCACGGTGTCCCTCGTTGCGTAGCAGGGCCACTTCAGATGATCCTCATCCGCACAGTAGGATTCATCCACCACGCCGACCGCATTGGTCTGGATCAGGCCATAGTTCTTAAATGTCGAGCTTCTGGCTGCGATCAGCATCTCATAACCGGGAGGAAGCTGTACGGATACCCCCAGGTCAACCAGACGGAAGTCACCCTTCTTCATGATGACCTCCTCGGCAGCGCGCAGATCGATCCAGTCACTCTTGCCGCCGATATAGGCCAGGCGGTCAATCTGGTCAGAATGATATTTGATTCGGATTCTTTTTTCCAGCATAATATTGATTCACCCATCAAAAGTCGATTACGGATTGCTCCATGGGTCCCTCAGAATACCACAAAGGACTGTGGCTGAAGCGTCAGCACTTTGTCTTTCAGGGTTCCTTCTCCAATCTTCCACACCACGTTCCGGTCTGCGGCATCCAGTCGGACGGATACCTGCCCCGAGGATGGATTCACCGCACAGATCCTCGCTCCTCGCTGATAGACAAAGGGAAGCTTCCCGGACTCAGCGTACAGGATCTTCAGGTTTGGCTGTCCGTGCAGGTCCTCCTCTTCCCGGCGCAGCTTCAGAACGGAGCGCACCGTATTCAGCAGGGAATCGGGATCCTCCAGCATCTCGCTGACCACAGGCGCATCCTGTGAAGCATCCACCGGAAGGTAGAGATCCTGCTCCCGGCCCTTGGAGAAGCCAAGATTCTCCTCCCTGCTCCACTGCATGGGCGTACGGCTTCCGGTGCGGAAGTATCCGCCCTCCTTCGTGCGCAGGCTCAGATACCGTTGGCCGATCTCGTCTCCGTAATAGAGGAAGGGAACCCCCGGCATCGTAAACAGGAACGCGTAAAACAGCTTCAGTTCTTTCTCATCCAGGCTGAAGGAGGGACGCACCGTATCATGGTTGCAGGTAATCAGGCTGATGTACCCGGTCTCCTTCGTCTCCTCATACAGCCGCATGTATTCTTCCAGGAACCTGGAGATATCTCCTCCGCCGTCTTTTTTGAAGAAACTGTGATCTTCATATTCCGGAATCTGCTTCGGATCCAGGCCGGTAAAGAATGGATCGGAAAGAATGTTCCGGCCGGCATGGTTCTGATAGTCCCGCACCAGTGAGGAATATGGACCGCCCGGCTCATTCAGCAGGAAATCCGCGTGAAATCCGGCCGGAAGAGACTGGTCCGGATGGCTCCACTCCGAAACAAGCGCGCATTCCGGATAATCTTTGTCGAGCATGGCACGGATCTCTTTCCAGATCCGGCTTGTCCCGGTTTTCTTCTCGTCGTCTCCCTTGACCAAAGATGCGGCCATGTCGACACGGAACCCGTCACAGCCACGGTCCATCCAGAAGCGCATGACATCCTTGATGGCTTCGATGGTACCGCGGGCACCTTCGCTGTCGGTGGAACACTTCCAGCTCTCGTCCGCGTCAAGCCAGCCGTAGTTCAGCGCCGGCTGGCACTTGAAAAAGTTGAGCAGATACGTTCCCGGACGCTCCGCCTCGCCGCCGACATAGGGATAGCCATGATTTCCTGCCCCCTGGAAACAATACTCCGTCCAGATAAAACGGTCAGAATATTCATTTCGCTCCAGACGGCAGCTTTCCTGAAACCAGGCATGCTCTTCGGAGGTGTGTCCGGGAACCAGATCCAGCAGTACATGGATCCCGCGTCTGTGTGCCTCTTCAAACAGGTGAATCAGGTCCTCATTCGTTCCATATCTGGGCGCTGCCTTCTTATAGTCGCGGACGTCATATCCGGCATCGTGGAACGGAGAGTCGAAGCAGGGATTGATCCACAGAGCATTGCATCCAAGGTCTTTGATGTAATCCAGCTTCGATACAATCCCCTGAAAATCTCCGATACCATCTGCGTTGCTGTCGCAGAAGGACTGCGGGTAGATCTCATAAAATACAGCATCTTTCAACCATCCAGGCATATTTGGCTCCTCTCATAATGAAGTTCTGTAAATTGGCTTCCTGCTTACGGATGCCGGTTTTATTCTCTCGATTTACTCTGTACGCTATTTCACTAAGGCTCGCAGGCTCGTGAAATATGTGTCTTTGTCTTTCAGACTCGAAACCAAGAACAAAATCCGGCTCCTTTTCATTCGCTGAACACACATGCCATTCTTCCGCGCGCAATCGTCCGAAAGCGGCCTGTCCTTCTGAGCAAATATACCACGGAATTTGCTTGGAAGAACAGACCGCTGATGACGTTTCTAATATTCCGGACATCCCCGAACGAAATCAGAATCCCACGCTTGCGTTCAGTTTCCGCTCCATCGCTTCAGGATTGTTGCAATACTGCACGGCAGTTTCCTTTGTGATCCTTCCCTTTCTGAAAAGATCATAGATGGACTCATCCATCGCGATCATCCCCTCCGAAGCACCGCTGCGGATGGTTGCGTCAATCTGATGCGTCTTTCCCTCACGGATCAGGCTTCGGATGGCGGTATTCGCATACATGACCTCAAAGACAGCGGTAACGCCTCCGTCCACCGTCGGAACAAGCTGCTGGGATATGACACAGCGCAGCATCATCGCAAGCTGAAGCCTGATCTGATTCTGCTGGCCGGCCGGATAGATATCAATGATTCGGTCAACCGCGTTCGCGGCACCCTGTGTGTGCAGCGTGGAGAACAGAAGGATACCTGTTTCCGCAGCGGTCATGGCCACTTCGATGGTTTCATGGTCACGCATCTCACCCAGGAGAATGACATCCGGGCTCTCTCTGAGCGCACTGCGCAGCGCATGAATATAATCGACAACGTCATTGCCAATCTCACGCTGTGTCACAATGCACTTGTTATGCCGGTGGACAAACTCGATGGGGTCCTCCATCGTGATGATGTGGCCCTCTCTGGTCTTGTTGATATGATCAATCATGCAGGCAAGCGTTGTGGACTTTCCGCTTCCGGTCGCGCCTGTGACCAGGATCAGTCCGTTCCGGATACTGGCAGCCTGCATCACCGAAGCCGGAATTGCCAGCTTGGAAGCATCCGGGAGCCCGAAGCGGATCACACGCAGAACAACTGCCAGGGAACTCCTCTGATGGAAGACGTTCGCGCGGAATCTTCCGAAAGCCGCAATGGAGAAGGAGAAATCATCATCAAATGTTTCATCCTCCAGCACACGGTTGTGACGGCCGCACTGCGTATAGATCGCGCGGACGATTGCCTCTGTGTCCTCAGGGTGAAGGATTCCTTCGGCACGGTCCTGCTTACCGAGAACCTTGTAGGTCAGCGGAAGGCCCGGAATGATGAAAACATCCGAAGCTTCCAGCCGAACCGCCTCATGAAGGATATCATTTAACTCTATCATCGTTATGCCAGACCTGTTCCTTCCACCGTTGTTTCCGGTAATGTGTCTATATAGCCATTCTCGTCTTCTGTCAGAAGCTGTACTCCCTCCGGAAGCGCTTCCGTAGACTCCGTCTCCGCAACTGTCTCAATATCCCACTTTGTCACATGCAGCATCAGATCGCTGTCTGCCTCTGCCGCAATATGAAGATACTGGTTCATCGAGAACTTGATCGTGGTACTGTATACATTCCCTTCCTGCACAGTATCCGGCGGAAGGAAAGCACCGCCGCGCAGATAATCATCCATTGACGCCAGCCATTCCTGACCGGCCCGCTCACTCATCGCATTCTGCTGGGCATATGCCATCTGGCGGTCGGATAGGGCCTTGTCCGTCTGGGCACTGACCAGCGAAAGCAGAGCCAGCACCGCAAGCAGGATCAGTACACAGGTAATCACGATCGTTAACGCGCCGGAACGAACCGGCTGTCTGGGCTTTTTCACATTCATGACGCTGCCTCCGTTTGATCGCTGTCTGCTGTCTGTTCCTCCTGCGCCGGGAATACGGATCCCTCCTCTGTCATGGCTTCGGTCTCCGTCCGGGCGATCGATTCAAAATCAATTGCCTCATCCGTTGACAGAACCGCATCGACATCATCCGGGAAGTAAATGGCGGTATCAAGCTGCGCAAGATTCTCTTCCGGCTGATCGACGTGTACGATATCCATATTGCCAGTGATCATATTACCGACCGCACGGACTTCACAGGTCATAAACAGCGTTACCTGATATACACCGTCGTCCGCAGGATTACCCATCTCGTCAAAATGCAGCGTGATAGTTGTCTGCGGAGTCTCGATCTCGCTGTACTCATCATTCGCCGTATCGATCAGTTCCTGCTGCGCCTCTCCGACCGCGCCTTCGCCTGCCTCAAACATGGCGACAACATTCTGGGCCACCTGGGCTGCCTGCGTTCTTCTCTCCGCATAGCGGGACTTCTGGGCCGCTGCTCCGAAGATTCTGACCAGAATCGTCAGCATCAGAAGGAGCAGGAACGTAATGATCAGTGTCTCTACGAAAAAGGCTCTGTTCTTTCTTGCTTTCATGAGGATACCTCCTTTGCGTGGAGATATATCCTCCGGGTCCCGTCCCCGGTGGTAACAGTAGCAATCCGATTCTCAATCGAAACCCGGAACTCGTCTGTCTTCGCGACCTTAACCGGCTCAGAGCTGATGTTCCCCGCCTGGTCCGACGAGATGGATTCCATCAGATATCCGTCCTCGAGCCAGATTCTGGTCTGGTACTGTCTTTCTCCCGACGGATCTACAATCACAAGAACATCGGAACCATCCTGCTGCTCAACCATCAGCGCTCCGGTTTCATCTGACGCAATAATCTTGGAGGCTGTATAGCTCAGCGCTCCTCTGCGGTTCATGTTTTCAGTCCGGTTCTCAGTGATGGAATCAAACAAACTGCCTGCCATCGCGGAGAGGACCATAATCCCGATCAGCATGATCGAGAACAGGGCAACGACGAACAGGGATGCATAATCAATCTCCCGTCTGCCGCGTTCGGACCTTCTGTCCATGCCGTTTCCCCCTCCCTTTATCTTCTCAGCGTGATCTGTACAGCCGGAAGTTCATTCTTCGCTCCGGCATCCAGCGACACAGCATACTTTGCGCCATCATAGCGGACCCCGTAATTCTGTTCCAGATAATGAATATTGGAAGGATAGGCTCCCTCGATGGCATAACACTGCACACAGGCTTCCGTAACGTTGTTCCGAAGGCTCTCCACTGCCTGCCGGTTCATATCAAGATCCATGCGGGTAAACAGGATCACACCAAGCATCAGGATAACAGCTGCAGCAATCAGAACCGCAGCGATGCGGATTGCCTTATGCGCCGGACTGACGCGGGGCCTGTCATGATAGATAACGTCTCTCATTGTCTACCCCCTTCAGGTCAGACTGCTCCAAGAATACCGATCAGCGGAATCATCGTGCTCAGAAGTACGATGCCGACCGCAATCGTCAGGAAAGCGGAAATCACCGGTTCAATGGAATCAATCAGGCTGTCCACTGCCTCATCCGCTTCCAGAGAAAACGAATTGGCAAGTTTTCCGAGCATCTGCTCTGTCTGTCCTGCCTTAACAGCAGACATGAACAATCTCGCATACAGCGGCTCAAACAGGCCCTTGTCATAGATCGCGCGGGAAAGGCCGACGTTATCTTCCTTCATATGGGTGCGGACCGCGTCCACCTTAGCCCTCGTTTCCGGATCAGAAACAAGCTCCTGCGCTGCTGTGATGGATGTATCCACATCCGCGCCGCTGGCCACAAACAGGTGAAGTACCTGGGTGAAATGGGCAAGGGAAAGCTTGTTGATCGCGTCCCTGGCCGGGCCGAACTTCGAAAGAATCCCGACCGAAGCGGCGCTGTCGGTTCCGTTGCCGCGTACGGTTCTTGCCGTCAGCAGAAGGAAAATGCCGAACACAATCGCAAGCACAAGCGCAACCGTACCAACCACATAAGCTATTCTCAGATAAAGATAGGCTGAGGTGGTGAGACCGCCGGCCAGAGAGCGGTACACATTCGTGAATACCGGAAGGACTCTGACAAGCAGGAGAACCAGAATCGCCGCAGTCAGGATCAGAAGAATCATCGGATAATTCACCGCGCTCTTCATCTTTCTTGAAAGCCGGTCTCTGCTCTCGTAATAATCAGCAAGGCTCTTCAGCACGCTCTCACTTTTTCCGGTCTTTTCACCTGCCGCAAGCATCTTACATGCATGAGACGGAAAATAACCGCTCTCAAGCATAGCCGCAGACAGCTGAGGCTGACCGGTCAGCATCTTGTTCTGTACTGCCTTCGCCGCATCGCGAAAATCATTCGCAGCAGCATCGTCCGCCAGAAGGCCGACGGATTCCTCCGCGTCAATGCCGGCGGAGATCAGCATGGACATATTCCTGCAGAATATGCTCACAGCCAGATTTCCAAGTTCTTTCACTGCCATTTTTTCTCTTCCTCCATCCTCTACGAAGTCGTATTCGTACAGTATCAAACATTCATTTTTATAATAGCACAATGCGCACATGCTGTCATGCGGTAAATCGTTCAAATGATCAGCATCGCATCCCCGAACGAGAAAAAGCGATATCTCTCCTCTACAGCCGTTTCATATGCCTTCAGCACATGCTCTCTTCCGGCAAATGCCGATACGAGCATAATCAATGTAGATTCCGGCAGGTGGAAATTCGTGATCAGTCCGTCCATGACGCGGAAGCGGTATCCGGGATAGATAAAGATTCCGGTATCCATCTCACCACTTCGGACAATTCCGTCCTCTCCTGCCATGGATTCGAGCGTCCGGCAGCTGGTGGTGCCTACCGCAATCACACGATGCCCTTCTTCATGCGTATGATTGATCAGGTCAGCCGTCTGATTCGTAATGATGCAATGCTCCGTATGCATATGATGCTGTGTGATGTCCTGCGTCTTAACCGGCCGGAAGGTCCCGAGTCCGACATGGAGCGTCAATGGGGCAATGTTGACCCCTTTTGCGCGAATCTGTTCCAGAAGCTCGGGCGTGAAGTGCAGGCCGGCGGTCGGCGCAGCGGCAGATCCATCATACTTCGCGTACACCGTATTGTAGCGGGTACGGTCCTCGAGCTTGTGCGTAATGTACGGCGGCAGCGGCATCTCCCCCAGCCGGTCCAGGATCTCTTCGAACACACCGTCATACTCAAACCGTACATAACGGTTTCCCTCCTCGGCGATCTCTATCACCTCGCCGGTCAGAAGACCGTCTCCAAAGGAAATCCTTGCGCCGGGTCTGCATTTTTTGCCGGGTCTGACCAGCGTCTCCCAGGTAGATTCCATGTCTTTCACCCGGTTCAGCAGCAGAACCTCGACGACAGCATTCGTATCTTCCTTTCTGCCGATCAGTCTCGCGGGAATGACCTTCGTATTGTTGATCACGAGCGTATCCCCCGGATCCAGGTAGTCAATGACCTCATAAAAATGTCGGTGGCTGATCTCCCCCGTCTCTTTGTCCAGACACATCAGCCTGGATGAGGAGCGGTCTTTCAGCGGATCCTGCGCGATCAGCTCCTTCGGCAGGTCATAATAAAAATCGGATGTCTTCATGTATTGCTCCTTCTGTCCCCATGAACAATGGAAAGAGGACAGCATAATGCGTCCTCTTTCCGTACTTTTTTTTAAAGCCCGAAGTGCCGGTGCCCCGCCTTTTGACTCCTAGCGTAAAGCCAGGTGGGTAACCGCAGCATACGTTTCTGCCTTCCGTTCGAAGACGGCCTGACATCAGCCGCAGCAATCTGGGAAACCCATTCAAGTCGATGTAGGTTCAAAAATAAACAGAACTGTCGCACACCCCAGGCAGCTTATAAACCTGTCTTGTTTTGACAAGTCAATTATGCCATGCTTATTCTCTCAAGTCAATATCCAATGTGTTCCTGAGGCGCTTCAATATTTTCTGGACAAATGCATCCAGCTTCTCTCCGGTCAGCTCTTCTGGTCCCGGCGTAAAGGTGATGGTGAAGGCCATGGACTTCTTCTGTGCAGGAATCGGCGCGCCTTCGTAAACATCAAACAGATGGACATCGCTGACATACTTGCACGCGGAGCGGATGACCTCTTCGACCTGGGCACAGGTGATGGTCTTGTCCATAATCAGCGCAAGGTCACGCTTTTCCACCGGATACTTCGGAATCGGTGTGAACCGCACCGGAATGTCATAATACTTCTCCAGAAGGCTCAGATCCAGCTCCATCACGTAGGCTTTCGTTCTGAGATTGAAGGTCTTCATGATCTCATACCGCGCAGTCCCCAGATATCCTACCTTCTCTCCCTGGCAGAAGATGTCCGCACACTGGTACGGATGAAGGAAGGGTCTGACTCCTGGCTCATAGGTAAAGGAGATATGCAAAAATGCTGCAACCGCGTTTGCGATGCCCTTCAGCGTGAAGAAGCTCTCATTTGTTCCCCAGATTCCTGCGCACAATGTTTCCTTCTCACGAGGATAATCGGTCAGGGGAAGGGAATCCGCCTCAAAACGATTGGCGATTTCAAACAACCTTCCGTCGATGATGCCATTCTTCTGATTGCGCTCGATGGCATGCAGCATGCTCGGCGCAAGCGTCGTCCGCAGAATGGAAAGATCCTCATTGATCGGGTTCAGGATACGCACGGCATGTCTTTCGGGCGCATCTTCCTCATACCCCAGAAGGTCAAGATCAGAGGGTCCAAAGAAGGAATAATGCATCGCCTCGTACAGGCCTTCCGCGCACAGTCTCTCCTTCAAAGCCTTCACGGTTTTCTGCCTGGAGGTCAGGCCGCCGGCTGTCACCGCGGCGCGCTCCAGCATGGTGGGCCTGATGTGATCATAGCCGTACATGCGGATCACTTCTTCGGAGATGTCCGGGTAGTTTTCAACATCCGTCCGGAACGCCGGCACCATCAGCTTCAGGCAGTCGCCCTCCGCCTGCGGCGCAAAGCCCAGGTTCTTCATGATCCGGAGGATTTCCTCCGTCGGAACCTCGATGCCCAGAACCGCATTCACCTTTTCAATGGAAACCTCCAGCGGGGACGGCTCCACTGAATTGCCGGTATTGGCGTCACAGTGCGTCTTCGCGACCTTGCCGCAGCCCAGCTCCTCTACCAGATGGAGGGCGCGCTTCATCGCCATCACCGTCGTATACTCATCGACGCCTTTTTCATAGCGCGCGCTGGCATCCGTGCGCTTTCCGAGCGCTCTGCTCGTATGACGAATATTATCCCGCATGAACTTCGCAGACTCGAATAACACCGCCTTCGTCGTATCCCGGATCTCAGAATCCCGGCCGCCCATAACGCCGGCCAGCGCTACCGGGCCTTCCTGGTCGCAGATGCACAGGGTATTCTCATTCATGACATACTCCTGCTCATCCAGGGTGACAATCACCTCATCCTTCTTCGCGCGCCTGACAATGATCCTTCCGCCCCGGATAAAGTCTTCGTCAAATGCATGCATCGGCTGTCCCAGCTCAGCCAGGACATAGTTGGTGATGTCAACAATATTGGAGATGGAATTCATCCCGACCAGCGCAAGCCTTCTCCGCATCCAGGCAGGAGACGGACCGATCTTCACGTCATGTACATAATGTCCGATATAGCGCGGGCACAGATCCGGATCCTCTACCGTGACGCTGAATCCTTCCTTCTCCACTTCATCCGCATGGAAGGAAAGGGAGGGCTCTTTGCATTCTTTTCCCAGGACCGCCGCGACTTCGCGGGCAATTCCGTAGATGCTCTGGCAGTCCGGCCGGTTCGCGGTGATCGCGATGTCAAACAGCCAGTCATCCAGTCCCACAATCGGCTTCACATCCGCACCGACCGGCGCGTCATCCGGAAGGACCAAAAGTCCGTTGTATCCGGCTCCTTCGTACAGATCCTCATTCAGTCCCAGTTCAACGCCGGAGCACAGCATGCCCGCAGACTCATACCCGCGAAGCTTTCCCTTCTTGATCGTCATCACGCCTTCGATGGTGACGTGATCCTTTGCGGTCGCGTAGACCGTTGCCCCGACCAGGGCAAGCGGGAACTTTTTCCCTGCCGCTACATTATCCGCGCCGCAGCACACCTGAAAGGTTCCATGCTCTCCCGCGTTTACCGTTGTCACATGCAGATGCGTATCCGGAATGCTCTCACACGTTTCGACCAGGCCGACGACGACGCCGCTGATCTCTTCTCCCGTCTGATGCAGTTCCTCCACCTCAAACCCGCAGGAGAAAAGCTTTTCCTGGAGCTGTTCAGGCGTCACGTCTATGTCAACATATTCTTTCAGCCAGCTGAATGGTGCTACCATATTCTCTCCTCCTACCTGTCATTGATCTGGTTCAGAACTCTGAGGTCTGACTCAAAGAGCTGCTTGATATTGTTGATGCCGTATTTCAGCATGGCAACGCGCTCGATGCCGATGCCAAACGCGAAGCCGGAATAGACGTCCGGATCAATTCCACAATTTTCAAGAACCTTCCGGTTCACGATTCCGGCGCCCAGAACTTCAATCCATCCCGTGTGCTTGCAGAAGGAGCATCCCTTTCCGCCGCATTCAAAGCAGCTCACATCCACCTCCACAGAGGGCTCGGTGAACGGGAAATAGGACGGGCGCAGTCTCGTGCGGGTCTCCTGTCCAAATACCTTCTTCACAAAAACATCCAGCATTCCCTGCAGATCGCCAAGCGTAATCCCCTTATCCACAACCAGTCCTTCCATCTGGGAGAACATCGGACTGTGTGTGGCATCATCGTCCGAGCGGAACACCTTGCCCGGGCTCAGGATCTTGATCGGCGGCTTCTCATTTTCCATGACATGGATCTGAGCGGAGGAAGTCTGCGTGCGCAGCACGAACTCCGGGGACAGATAAAAGGTATCCTGCATATCCCTGGCCGGATGGTCCTTCGGCGTATTGAGGGCGGTAAAGTTATAGTAGTCATTCTCGACCTCCGTTCCCTCATAGATCTCAAAGCCCATTCCCGAGAAGACCTCGATCAGCTGATTGCGGACTTGCGTCACAGGGTGGAGGTTGCCATGAGACCGGATGTGAGACGGCATCGTAATATCAATCTTCTCCCTCTCATAGATCCGGTTCAGCTCTTCCTTCCTCATCTTCTCATCGAGAGAATTGAAGTAATCGAGCGCCCAGCCCTTCAGTTCATTGACCTGCTTGCCGAACTCAGCCCTCTGAGAAGGATCCACCTCCTTCATGTACTTCATCAGCTGCCCGACTCTGCCGGCCTTGTCAAGAAATGACTTTCTCAGCTCATAGACTGTCTTAGAATCCGACAGACCGCTGGACTCCGATTGGATTGCCTTCCTGACAGAAGCAATCTTTTTCTGCAGTTCTTCCAGATTTGCCATGTCTTTTCCTCTTTTCTCTTTTGTTCCTGTTTTTTGTTCCCGCGGCTTCGCCACGTTCCTTTTTATCACGCATGCGTGAACCGCACACCATCTTCCGGGTTCCTTTTTTCGCCACGGAACCTCGAGGCTTCGCCCCTCGGTCGCGGCTGTCGCCGCAGATCATGGCATCTTCCGTGTGCTTTATCACGCATGCGTGAACCGCACACGGAAGATGCCATGATCCGTGGCTTGTAGTTTCACGGAAAATGACCCGCCCCGGTCTTTTCTCCGGGACGGGTCATATGACTCGCGGTACCACCCAAATTCGGAAAGCTGCCCTGTGCAGTTTCCGCACTCAAACTGTCTGTATGCCGACAGGCCGCATCCGCTTAACCGCTGTGTTCACTCCGGCGTTTTCGCGAAAGGCTCCGGTGCTGAAATTCATTCAGAGGCTCTTCTGCCGTTCTTCCAGCCAATGGAACAGCTCTCTGTAAAGGGCTTCCTCCGAACTACTTACACACGTTCACAGCCAACGAAGAT